>NZ_DKJF01000077.1:43124-82412 GCF_002454615.1 Pseudomonas sp. UBA6699 | reverse complement strand
GCAGCCCATCGCGACGCAAGGCCGCTCCTACAGTGAGTTATTCATCATCATCGAAGTTGTACATGCCCGGCGCGAGGTTTTCGAAGCGGGTGTACTTGCCGATAAACGCCAAACGGACAAAGCCGATCGGGCCGTTACGCTGTTTACCGATGATGATTTCCGCCACGCCCTTGTGCTCGGTCTCGGGGTGGTACACCTCGTCGCGGTACACGAACATGATCACGTCGGCGTCCTGCTCGATTGCACCGGACTCACGCAAGTCGGAGTTCACCGGGCGCTTGTTCGGGCGCTGTTCCAGCGAGCGGTTCAGCTGCGACAGGGCGATGACGGGGCAGTTGAATTCCTTTGCCAAGGCTTTGAGCGAGCGGGAAATCTCGGAAATTTCGTTGGTGCGGTTATCACCGGCCGAACCCGGAATCTGCATCAGCTGCAGGTAATCGACCATGATCATGGCGATTTCGCCGTGTTCACGGGCCAGGCGGCGGGTGCGCGCGCGCATTTCCGAGGGGCTGATGCCCGCGGTGTCGTCGATGAACAACTTGCGGTCGTTGAGCAGGTTCACCGCCGAAGTCAACCGCGGCCAGTCATCGTCGTCCAGCTGGCCGGAACGGACCTTGGTCTGGTCGATGCGGCCCAGCGACGACAGCATACGCATGATCAGCGACTCACCTGGCATTTCCAGCGAGAACACCAGCACGGCCTTGTCGGTACGCAGTACGGCGTTTTCCACCAGGTTCATGGCAAAGGTGGTCTTGCCCATCGACGGGCGGCCAGCAACGATGATCAAGTCGGCCGCCTGCAGGCCGCTGGTCTTCTCGTCCAGGTCGGTAAAGCCCGTGGATACACCGGTAATGTCGCTGTCGGAGTTGAACAAGGTGTCGATACGGTCGATGGCCATGGTCAACAGCTCGTTGACCCCCACCGGGCCACCGGTTTTCGGCCGGGCCTCGGCAATCTGGAAAATCTGCCGCTCGGCATCGTCGAGGATCTCTTCGGCGTTGCGCCCTTGCGGGTTGAAGGCGTTGTCGGCGATGTCGGTACTGATGCTGATCAGCTGGCGCAACGTGGCGCGCTCGCGAATGATCGCGGCATAGGCCTTGATGTTCGCCACCGACGGCGTGTTCTTGGCCAGTTCTGCCAGGTACGCCAGGCCGCCAACTTGCGAAGACAGGCCTTCCTTGTCCAGTTGCTCGTGCAGGGTAACCACGTCGAATGGCTGGTTGGCGTCGGCCAACTTGTGCACGGCACGGAAGATCAGGCGGTGGTCATGCCGATAGAAATCGCCGTCCGATACCTGATCCAGCACCCGCTCCCAGGCGTTGTTGTCCAGCATCAGGCCACCGAGCACGGCCTGTTCGGCCTCGATGGAATGCGGCGGCACCTTGAGGGCTGCGGTTTGCAGGTCTAGCTGTTCGGAAGTGGTGATCTCGTTCATGGCCACGAAAGAATTCTGGAGGACGAAAAAGACAAAGGGCACGGCCTGTAGGAAACAGGACCGTGCCCGATGTTAACTGCCTGGCTCGCAGGGAGCCAGCCAGTCAGCGCAGCTTAGGCAGCTACGACAACCACACGTACAGTGGCTTCAACGTCGCTGTGCAGGTGCACGGCTACGTCGTATTCGCCAACCTGACGGATAGTGCCGTTCGGCAGACGAACTTCAGCTTTGGCCACTTCAACGCCAGAGGCGGTCAGGGCGTCAGCGATGTCGTGGGTGCCGATCGAACCGAACAGCTTGCCTTCGTCGCCAGCGGTGGCAGTGATGGTCACTTCCAGCTCGGCCAGTTGGGCAGCGCGGCTTTCAGCCGAAGCTTTCTTGTCAGCGGCTGCTTTTTCCAGCTCGGCACGACGCTCTTCGAACGCAGCCAGGTTGGCGGCGTTGGCAACGGTGGCCTTGCCGAATGGCAGCAGGAAGTTACGGCCGTAACCAGCCTTAACTTTTACTTTGTCGCCCAGGTTGCCCAGGTTAGCGACTTTTTCCAGCAGGATCAGTTCCATTTGGTAAAACCTCTTAACTTTTAACCTTCACCGTTCGCGGAGTCATTCCCCTTGGGGGACTTGCGACCGCGAAAATCAATCAGGCTGTCGACAATGGCCAAGACCACCAGCAACGGATAAATCAGCTGCATGATCAGCGGCAACGTCACGTACATGCCCACCAGCCAGAAACCGGCCAGTCGCCCCTGTGCCACCAGCCCGTGCGTCAACGCGATGCCGGCCAGCACCAGTACCAGGCTGGAAGCCGATGCCAGAATGATGAACTGCGGACCGATAAACGGCGCCACCACCATCACTGCCACCAAGACCGCCATGGTCTGTTTCGGCAACTTCAGCTCGCGAAACTCGCGACCGAAGCCTCCAGGGTTGTACAACGCTGCTTGCCAATAGCGCGCCAGCATCAACGCCAGCACACTGAACAATTGCACCGTCACTGCTGTGGAGGCGACCAGCACAGGGCGGATCAGCTCACCGGAGAGCACGGGTTCCCCTTCGATTTTCGGCATGGCTTCGGCAAACGCCTTGGCCAGCATATCGAAGGTCTGCGCCAGCGCCAGATCAAGCACGAGGCTGAAAGCCACGGCGAACACGGCACTGGCGAGCAACACCCGGCTCCAGGGATGCTCGGCACGCAACATGGCGGCCAAGGCCAGGGCACCCGCAATCACCAGAAAGGTGATGGGATCGCCCATGACCCACACAGCCAGCCCGGCGAGCAAGCCGCCGACGATGACCGATGTAGCATCCCTGAACCCACGCCGCAGCAGCACAAGGCTGCCGGCAGCGGCACTCAACCAGAACAGCAGCGGCAGTACCGCGCTGATGACCACCACCAGGGTGGCCTGCATACGACCGCGCATGATGAAACTTGCTAACGCTCGCATGCTAGTCCCTTACTGCTTGTCGACGACCCGGTCTCAGCGGCCGTGGCTGTCGGTGTAGGGCAGCAGGGCCAGGAAGCGGGCGCGCTTGATAGCGGTAGCCAGCTGACGCTGATAACGAGCTTTGGTACCGGTGATACGGCTTGGAACGATCTTGCCGGTTTCGGATACGTAAGCTTTCAGGGTGTTGAGATCTTTGAAGTCGATCTCTTTCACGTCTTCAGCAGTGAAGCGGCAGAATTTACGACGACGGAAGAAACGTGCCATTTAATAGGCTCCTCTAAAGGTCCGTGGATTACTCGTCAGCGTTATCGCTGGAGTCGCTGTCATTGCTGTCGTCGCCTTCGGCGGAGTCAGCATGCTCAGGACGCTCGCGACGCTCACGGCGCTCGCTGCGGTTCTCTTCAGCCTTCAGCATCTCGGACTGGCCGGTAACGGCTTCGTCACGACGGATGACCAGGTTACGGATCACGGCATCGTTGTAGCGGAAGTTGTCTTCCAGCTCGGCCAGGGCCTTGCCGGTGCACTCAACGTTCAGCATCACGTAGTGAGCCTTGTGAACATTGTTGATTGCGTAGGCCAGTTGACGACGGCCCCAGTCTTCCAGGCGGTGGATTTTGCCACCATCTTCTTCGATCAGCTTGGTGTAACGCTCAACCATGCCGCCGACTTGTTCGCTCTGGTCCGGGTGAACCAGGAAGATGATTTCGTAATGACGCATGAATGCTCCTTACGGGTTAGTAGTCTGCCAGTGAATCTGGTCAGACAAGGAGTGAATGACACTGTATGTCTTGCACGGAGGGGAGGCACATGAGCGCCTGCCAGCTCGGCAAGGGGCGCAATTGTAGAGAAGGCGTTGCGCACAAGCAAGGCAATTGGCGAATATTTGAACAGCCTGAAACATATTCACATGGCGTCAAGCGCCCTTCGCGGGCACGCCCGCTCCCACAGGAAAGCTGCGTTGCCAGAGGCAGCAGCGAACCTGTGGGAGCGGGCGTGCCCGCGAAGGGGCCGGTACAGGCTTAAGATCAGCGCTTGGCCTGGCGCTGACGCACGGCCTCAAACAGGCACACGCCCGTGGCGACCGATACGTTAAGGCTGCTGACGCTGCCGCTCATCGGCAACTTCACCAGGAAGTCGCAATGTTCACGGGTGAGGCGGCGCATGCCCTTGCCTTCAGCACCCATGATCATCACCAGCGGCCCGGTCAGGTCTTGCTGGTAGATCTCCTGCTCGGCCTCACCCGCGGTACCGACCACCCACAGGCCACGTTGCTGCAATTTCTCCAGCGTACGCGCCAGGTTGGTGACAGCCACCAGCGGAATGACCTCGGCAGCGCCGCAGGCCACCTTGCGCACCACCGGGGTCAGGGTGGCCGACTTGTCCTTGGGTACGATCACTGCCGTGGCGCCGGCCGCATCGGCAGTACGCAGGCAGGCGCCAAGGTTGTGCGGGTCGGTCACACCGTCCAGCACCAGGATCAGCGGCGGGGTTTCCGTGCGCTCGAGCAACTCTTCGAGCATCAGTTCGCCCCACACCTGGCTAGGGCTGACCTCGGCGACAACGCCCTGGTGCACCCCCTCGACCCAGGCATCCATTTCGCGGCGCTCGGCCTGGCCAACCGCCACGCGGTTTTCCGCGGCCAGTGCCAACAGCGCCTGCAGGCGTGGCTCGCTGCGCCCTTCCGACAGCCAGATCTGCTTGACCCGCTTCGGATGGTGCTGCAGCAATGCCTGCACGGCGTGCACGCCGTAGATCTTTTCCAGCTGACTCATGACTTGCTCTTGCTCTTGCGTGGCGCACCGGACTTCGGTGGGCCTTTACGGTGCTTGGTCGGTTTGCCGGTGGCCTTGCCACCTTTGTCCGACTTACTGCTGGCGTGGCCGCCCGTGCGCGCCTCGCTCATCAGCGCCTTTTTCATCTCGCGGCTCTTGCGCACTTCGGCATTACGCTGCACCGCGTCTTTCGGGAAGTAGGCTTCGGCAGCCTCGCTTTTGCGGCTGCGCGGCTTTGGCGTGGCCTTCGTCTCGCTCAGCGGCGGCTGCTCGGCCTGGTCAGCTGCTGGCGCGGCGCCGCGCTGCTTGCGACCGATAGGTGCCGCCAGGGTCGACTGGGCCACTTCGAAGTCGATCTTGCGCTCGTCCAGGTCTACCCGCATGACCTTCACTTCGATGGTGTCGCCCAGGCGGAAACTGCGCCCGGTGCGCTCGCCGGACAGGCGGTGGTGCACCGGGTCGAAGTGGTAGTAGTCGCCCGGCAGCGCACTGACGTGCACCAGGCCTTCCACGTAGATGTCGGTCAACTCGACGAACAGGCCGAAGCCGGTCACGGCGGTGATCACACCCGGGAAGGTCTCGCCCACGCGGTCTTTCATGAACTCGCACTTGAGCCAGTTGACCACGTCGCGGGTGGCTTCGTCGGCCCGGCGCTCGGTCATCGAGCACTGCTCACCCAGTTGCTCGAGGGTGTTCTCGTCGTACGGGTAAATGCGCGCCTTGGGAATACTCATGGCACCAGCCCGCTTGACGTGCGGGGTGTCGACCTTGGAGCGGATGATGCTGCGAATGGCGCGGTGCACCAGCAGGTCCGGGTAACGGCGGATCGGCGAGGTGAAGTGGGTGTAAGCCTCGTAGTTGAGGCCGAAGTGGCCATTGTTCTCGGTGCTGTACACGGCCTGGCTCAGCGAGCGCAGCATCACCGTCTGGATCAGGTGGAAGTCCGGGCGCCCGGCGATGCTCGCCAGCAGGGCCTGGTAATCCTTCGGCGACGGGTCCTTGCCTTTGTGCAGGCTGAGGCCCAGCTCGCCAAGGAAGGCGCGCAGTTTTTCCAGGCGCTCCGGCGGCGGGCCGTCGTGCACACGGTACAGGGCTGGCACGCCGTGCTTCTGCAGGAACTCGGCAGTGGCCACGTTGGCAGCCAGCATGCACTCTTCGATCAGCTTGTGGGCATCGTTGCGCACGGTCGGGCGGATTTCCGCGATCTTGCGCTCGTCGCCGAAGATGATGCGGGTTTCCTGGGTTTCGAAGTCGATGGCGCCACGGGTGTGACGCGCTTCCACCAGCACCTTGTACAGGTTGTACAGGTTCTTCAGGTCTGGCACGACCGCCTTGTACTCTTCGCGCAGCGCCTTGCCTTCACGGGTGCGCGAGTGCTCGAGCATGCTGCTGACCTTGTTGTAGGTCAGGCGGGCGTGGGAGTGGATAACGCCTTCGTAGAACTGATAGTCGACCATCTGGCCGGCCTTGTTCATGGTCATTTCGCAGACCATGGCCAGGCGATCAACGTGCGGGTTCAGCGAGCACAGGCCGTTGGACAGCTCCTCGGGGAGCATCGGCACCACGCGCTCGGGGAAGTACACCGAGTTGCCACGCTGCTGCGCTTCGACGTCCAGGGCCGAACCCAGGCGTACATAGCTGGACACGTCGGCAATGGCCACATACAGGCGCCAGCCACCGGAGAACAGGCGCAGCTTGCCCAGCGGCTCGCAATACACGGCGTCGTCGAAGTCGCGGGCGTCTTCACCGTCGATGGTGACGAACGGCAGGTGACGCAGGTCGATGCGCTTCTCTTTGTCCTTGTCTTCGACTTCAGAGCGGAACTTGCGCGCTTCCTTGATCACGTCCTTGGGCCACACATGGGGGATATCGTAGCTGCGCAGGGCAACGTCGATTTCCATGCCGGGGGCCATGTAGTTGCCAATGACCTCCACCACGTCGCCTTGCGGCTGGAAGCGCGGGGTTGGCCAATGGGTGATCTTGATCTCGACGAACTGGCCGATCTTGGCACCACCGTTGCGCCCCGCAGTCACCAGCACTTCTTGCTGGATCTTGGGGTTGTCGGGGGTCACGTAGCCGATGCCGCCTTCTTCGAAGAAGCGGCCGACCACGCTTTCGTGGGCGCGGGAGATGACCTCGACCAGCACGCCTTCGCGACGGCCGCGGCGGTCCACGCCGGACACGCGCGCCAGGCCGCGGTCACCGTCGAACACCAGGCGCATCTGCGAGGGGCTGAGGAACAGGTCTTCGCTGCCGTCATCTGGAATAAGGAAACCGAAGCCGTCGCGGTGGCCAGAGACGCGGCCGCAGATCAGGTCCAGCTTGTCTACCGGGGCATAAGTGCCGCGCCGGGTATAGATAAGCTGGCCATCGCGCTCCATGGCACGCAGACGGCGGCGCAAGGCTTCGATCTGGTCTTCTTCATACAGACCAAATTCTTTCGCCAGCTCCTCGCGTGCGGCGGGCTCGCCACGGTCGGCAAGGCATTGCAGGATCAGCTCACGGCTGGGAATGGGGTTATCGTATTTTTCCGCTTCGCGAGCGGCCTCGGGATCGAGGGATTGCCAATCGGCCATCAGAAGGGGTTCACCTTGGGGTATATAGATAGGAATTCTGGCATAGGCGTATTGAAACCGGAAATGTCGGCCTTGGACAGCCCCCGCTGCAGTGCGTAAACAGCAGGAATAGGCCAGTGGAATCAACAAGTTGAAATTTTTGAATTTTTTTTTGCCAAGGGGGTTTACAGCCCCCCAAGCCGCCCGTATAGTGCGCACCACAACGACGGACTAGCCCGAAGTTGTAATAGAGATTAGCGGCGCTGTAAAGCACCAAATAATCTCGAATGTGTGCCCAGGTGGCGGAATTGGTAGACGCGCTGGTTTCAGGTATCAGTGACCGCAAGGTCGTGGAAGTTCGAGTCTTCTCCTGGGCACCAAGTATTTCAAGTAACAGATGACCAAGGATCTGTTACTACTGTGTGAAAGCGAACGATAGTCGCCTTCTCCAGAAGATGTAAAGCTTTGCCCAGGTGGCGGAATTGGTAGACGCGCTGGTTTCAGGTATCAGTGACTTAACGGTCGTGGAAGTTCGAGTCTTCTCCTGGGCACCATACAGAAACCCACTAGCTTGCTAGTGGGTTTTTTCTTGCCTGCGGTTTTTGTACCCTCCCCCACCCCTTGCACCATGGTCTGACGATGAATTTATCGTCACCCGGCCACATGAGAAACGATTTCGTTTACCATTGTTTCCAAATATGTTGCCGTAAGCGAGGAAGTACCCGCATGACGATCCGCCCGCAACCGCTGATGCGTACCTTGGCCGCCGCCGTGCTGAGCCTGGTCATCGGCGCTCCGGCCGCCATGGCTGACGCACCGGTCACCCTGACCATGTACAACGGTCAGCACAAGGAAATCGGCGAAGCCATCGCCAAGGCCTACGAGGCCAAGACCGGTATCCACATCAATATCCGCAAAGGCAGCAGCAACCAGCTGGCCAGCCAGATCATCGAGGAAGGCGATCGCTCGCCGGCCGACATCATCTACACCGAAGAATCGCCACCGTTGAACAACCTGGGCGAGCTGGGCCTGCTGGCGAAGATCGACGACGCCACGCTGAACATGCTGCCCAAGGAATATGTGGCTGCCAACGGCACCTGGATGGGCGTTACCGCGCGCACCCGCGTGGTGGTCTACAACCCGAAGAAGATCGACGAGAAAGACCTGCCGACCACCGTCATGGACTTCGCCAACCCTGACTGGGAAGGCCGCGTAGGCTATGTACCGACCAGCGGTGCGTTCCAGGAGCAGGCCGTTGCCATCCTGAAGATGCACGGGCGTGAAGCCACCGAAGAATGGCTGACCGGCCTGAAGGCCTTCGGCAAGACCTACACCAACAACATGGTCGCGCTGAAGGCCGTGGAAAAAGGCGAAGTGGCTGCCGTACTGGTGAACAACTATTACTGGTACGCCCTGGAGCGTGAGCGCGGCAAGCTCGATTCGAAACTGTACTACCTGGCCGACGGCGACGCCGGCAATCTGGTGACCATCTCGGGCGCCGCGGCCGTGAAGGCCAGCAAGCACCCGAAAGAGGCCCAGGCCCTGCTCAACTGGATGGCCAGCGAAGAAGGCCAGCGCGTGATCACCCAGACCACCGCGGAGTACCCATTGCACAAAGGCATGGTTTCGGACCGCGGCCTGAAACCGTTCGATGAACTGCGCCCGCCGAAGATTTCGCCAGCTGACCTGGGTAATGCCGAAGAAGCCATCGAGCTGGAACGCGAGGTCGGCCTGCTCTGATGACCGCCGCCCTGTCCACCCCGCTGCCGGTACGCTTCGTACCGCGCCGCAAGCGCCCTTCGATCTGGGTCGTGCTGCCTGTGCTGTTTCTGGTGGCGATGAGCTTGCTGCCCCTGGCTTATGTGGCGATCAAAGCCTGGGAAGCCGGCTGGCACGAAGCCCTGTACCTGCTGTGGCGGCCCTTTGTCTGGGGGCTGATGCGCAATACCCTGCTGCTGATGGTCGGTGTAACGCTGACCTGCATGGTGGTCGGTCTGGCGCTGGCCTGGCTGCTGGAGCGCAGCAACCTGGCCGGTCGCCGGCTGTGGGGGGTGGTGCTGTGCCTGCCGTTTGCCGTACCGTCGTTCGTCAGCAGCTTCACCTGGGTATCGCTGAGCTCGGACTTCGAAGGGTTGGGCGGGGCGATCATGGTCATGGCCCTGTCCAAGTACCCGCTGGTGTTCCTGCCGGTGGCCGCGACCCTGCGCAACCTCGACACCTCCCTGGAGGAGTCGGCGCGCACCCTGGGTTGTAGCCGCTGGGGCGTATTCACCAAGGTGACCCTGCCCCTGCTGTGGCCATCGATGCTTGGCGGTGCCCTGCTGATTGCCCTGCACATGCTGGTGGAGTTCGGTGCGCTGTCGATTCTCGGCCTGCAAACCTTCACCACGGCGATTTACCAGCAGTTCGAACTGGAGTTCAGCAACGCCAACGCGGCCATGTTGTCTGCCGTCCTGTTGGCGATGTGCCTGGTGATGCTGTGGCTGGAGCTGCGCGTGCGCGGCAAGGCCCGCCATGTACGCATCGGCCAGGGCGTGGCACGCCGTGCACAACCGGTGCGGCTGCGTGGTTGGGCGGTGCCGGCGCAGCTGTTCTGCCTGGGCCTGGCAGTGCTGGGCAGCGGCATTCCCCTGGCGATGCTCGGCTACTGGCTTAGCGTAGGTTCCTCAGCGGCATTCCCGGTGGCGGCCATTTCCAAGGCGCTGTTCACCTCACTGTCGGTGTCACTTGGCGGTGCCGGCTTCTGCGTGCTGTTGGCGCTGCCGATCAGCTTCCTGGTGGTGCGCTACAAAGGCCGCCTGGCGATCTGGGCCGAGCGCCTGCCGTACCTGCTGCACGCCCTGCCCGGCCTGGTGATCGCCCTGACCCTGGTGTTCTTCGCCTTGCACTATGTGCCGGCGCTGTACCAGACCACGGCGCTGTTGCTGCTGGCCTATGCACTGCTGTTCCTGCCGTTGGCGCAATCGCCGGTGCGCACCGCGCTGAACAAGGCTTCGCCAACGCTGGAAGAAGCTGCGCGTACGCTGGGTGCGAGCAGTTTTGCCGCGTTCTGCCGGGTGACCCTGCCGATTATCTTCCCGGCCATGGCGGCAGCGTTTGCCCTGGTGTTCCTGGATGCCATGAAAGAGCTTACGGCAACGCTGCTGCTCAGCCCGACCGGCATGACCACCCTGGCGACCGAGGTGTGGGCGCATACGGCAAACGTCGAGTTCGCGGCGGCGGCGCCTTATGCGGCATTGCTGATTGTGGTGTCGGGGTTGCCGGTGTATTTGCTGACTACGCGGATGTATCTGAACAAGGCTTGAAAGCTTGCCCAGGCTGCCATGTGGCCTGGGCACAAGCCTGAGTACTTGAGACTTCATCACAAGTTCACTTTAAAACTCCCACCAGCCAGTTGAAAGCAAAGAACAAGGTCGTCGACACTACAAGCCCCATCCAAGACGGCAACAAAACTCTTTTAATAGGCCTTGGAAAATTCTCGAGATCTGAAACATCTGCCACACCTTTTCGAACAAACAACCCTGGAATCATCAGCATATTTGCCGCCAGGCAAGTACGCATTAATTTTCCAACAAGACCAGCCGCTGAAAAGTTTTCCCTGTTACTCTGAATATACTTGCATTTCGCTAAAGCTTTTTCGATAGCCTCTATAGATCGACAAGCTAAGTAAACCATCACACACACGCTGATTGCCATACAAGCGAGCAGGATAGACGCGATTATCGTCAAAGCTACGGCACTCATTCTCGCGCTCTTCCTTCAGGCCCGGCTGACACTATACCCCGGTGCCTGGCACTGCACTAGTAGGTAACTAACCAAGACTATTGTGCGAAATTCCTTACAAATTTAACGATGAAGACAGCTCGCTTCTGCTCACCGCAGGCTCCAGCCGAAAACTACTAATAGCCTACCAATTTCAACCACACCCAAAGACCAATGAGCGATAAAAAAACAGCCACATGAACAAACCACAAGCCAACTAGCATACGCCGCAAACCACCAGGAAACCTCTTTACATCCTGACGATCCAGAAGGCCTTTACGAATACAAATCGCCCTCATCGACAACATGACGGACGCCGAACCGGTACGCATCACTTTACCTAGCAAGCCGGCGGAGCTAAAAATCCTTTTGTTACCCGAAACCATTGAACTATTAGAAAGTAACGATTCTATGTAATTTACATAACGAACTGAAATATAAATCCACACAAATATGACTATAAACATAGCTACCATCAAAGGAAGACCTAACCACCTCGTGTCGAAGCTAGTCATTGCGGCACCTCATATAACAACTCACCAACCATCTCACCGATATCACCTACGGCCGTACCGCCTATAGCACCACCAACAGCAAGGTATCTGCTCCAGCCGTCGCTCACAGCGCCAGCTCCCATGGAAGCATGGGCGAGCAGGCTTTTCAAAAACTCGTAGTTATCCAGAAGAAAGTCATCTACCCCTGCGCCGTTAATCTCAAGCTGATGATGTATTCCCGCCGCCTTCGCCATCAAGAGTGCTTCATGACCTGTGCACATGGGCGTGCTGGGATCACCAACAATCACAAGCTCCCCGCCGACAACCACACCATTGGCGATATGTGCATTCAGCACATCAAACTTGGCCCGCTGATTGGCCGACATGGGCGTGCCAGCCTTCAGCGACTCATACGATTGCGCCTGAGGATTGATAAAGCTGCGTGCCTCGGACATGGTCGCACCTCACGCGTACTTCTTGTTGTTGATGCGGTCCCAACCCCCAGTGACATTACCGCCGGCGCTGCCATCGAGACGTTTCTGCCGGGTGTAGGTTGTCTTGATGCGGCCGTAGTTCAATTGAATCACTTCTATCGGCACCCCGGCGCTGGCGCTCTGGGCGTAATCGGCGATGATCACTTCTTCGAGAACGACTTCGTAGTACTTGAGCTTTTCGGTACCGGCACGGCACACCACTAGCTTCACTTCCTTCAGGTGCTGGCCGGCACAGCTGGCCTCGAGCAGCTTGCAGCTGGCTCTGTCCAGATACTTGGTGAAGGTGAAATTGCTGAGTACGCAGATTTACTCGAACAAAGCTTGAAATCAAGTCCAGGCTGTTGGTCAGCCTGGACCACCATCAGACTTCACGCTATCTGATTCCCATAGCAACTAATTTGCATTTACTGCAAACTCAGGTACGTCCATGCTCGGAATGCGACCATCATCGAAAAACAGATAATGAGGATTAACACCCCACCTACAATGATCCGCTTCATCCCCACGGGGAAACGCTCGACCTCGCTCAAATCGACTAGCCCCCTGCGGGCATAGGGGCCCGGGAACATCAGTACGCCTCCAATGACGCACGTCCGTAAAACCTTCCCAATCAAGCCCCCCCCGGAAAAAGTAATTTTCATATTTCCAATGTACTTGGAGTTAATCAATAACGCTTCAATCCCATCAGTATGCTTGTGAGCCACGTATATCAGTACCAACATAGCCAGGCAACCCGGCCCTAAGATGGACATCCATACCAGCGCTGGCTCAATACTCATTCCGCCACCCTCCGATACAAATACTCACCAATAACTTCACCTCCTTCTGCTCCAATATTCCCACCAACGACACTACCCATCGCCCCTCCCAAGACTGCGCAGGCAAGCGCACCAGGCCCCGTGGTAACTCCCAACACAAAAGTACAGCCAGCAGTAGCAAGGAAACTCCCCACAGAGCCTCCTATGCTCCCTCCACCCAACCCCAATGCCAAAGGGCTATGGGCTATTGCCAATACAGCAGCCAAGTAAAAAAATAGTACGATCAGTGTAATTAGTAGAATCTGAGCAACCCATAAACGCACTAACAATTTCTTCAGATCGACTGGAGTCTTGCGGACGTCTTCGCCATCTAACATTCCTTTACGAACGCTAAAGGATCTCATTGTTAACATTGCTGAAATTGAGCCGAGGCGCATGACCCTTCCAAACAGGCCAGAGCTGCCGTACATCTCCCTATTAACGACCACCATGCGACTATTCGACAAGTATGATTCGATACGTCCCAAGCATCGATGCGCAACAAAGGCCAGTACAACGAACATCAAGAAGGGTGAAATAATCAAAAAAACACCGAGCACAGCCACCTGCTGGCTATTCATCGTACGGCCTCATAAAAAATCTCACCCAAAGTCTCGCCTCCCATTTTTCCTAGCGCCCCACCAGCCATACCACCAGCGGCCCCCCCCAGCACTGCGCACGCGATAGTTGCCGTTCCTCCCGTGGGAATACCGACCGCAACACAGACCATTGGGCCCAATGCTGCCCCAACATATCCAATCGCACCTCCAATCCCCCAGCTAGCGGCCAATGAACTTCGCTCGATATACTTAACTCTTCGACAATCATCCTCTCGACCGAGCATGCAAGCTTGACGAATCGATAACTCCGTTGACGCCAAATCCAGCGCCATGCCCACATACGCCCCCTTTTTAATCCAACTAGCGGCCCTCGCCACACCCGCTATCTTTTCTGAGTAACCGCTAATTTCGCCAGTATGCAAAAAACTTTTTGTAGATATACCAAGCGCCCTCTTGATCTTGCCCCTGCTTCGCAACCCTGACCCATATGCGGCCATGCCATCCAATTGCGCCTCCAACTTCAGAAACAAAGCTGTGCGCTTCGCATAAAAATCATTACGCTCTTTCAACGTACCGTGATTCAAATACTCTCTATGAAGCTGCTCAATCTCTTCAAGCGTTTTCTTGATAGCTTCGACGTGCTTACTCCAGGCGTCACTGGCTACGCCTGCGCCTATGGAAGCACGGACCAGCAAACTCTGCAGCAACTCATAGTTCTCCAGTAGGAATCCATCAATTCCCCCTCCGCCCAACTCAATGTCCAGGTGTATTCCAGCCGCCTTCCCCATGAGGAAAGCTTCATGACTGGTGCAGGTCGGAGTGCTTGGGTCACCCAAGATTACAAGCTCGCCAGAGAACACCACACCATTGGCGATATGTGCATTCAGCACATCAAACTTGGCCCGCTGATTGGCCGACATGGGCGTGTCAGCCTTCAGCGACTCATACGATTGCGCCTGAGGATTGATAAAGCTGCGTGCCTCGGACATGGTCGCACCTCACGCATACTTCTTGTTGGCGATGCGGTCCCAGCCGCCGGTCACGTTGCCGCCCGCGCTGCCGTCGCGGCGTTTCTGCCGCGTATAGGTGGTCTTGATGCGGCCGTAGTTCAATTGAATCACTTCTATCGGCACCCCGGCGCTGGCGCTCTGGGCGTAATCGGCGATGATCACTTCTTCGAGAACGACTTCGTAGTACTTGAGCTTTTCGGTACCGGCACGGCACACCACTAGCTTCACTTCCTTCAGGTGCTGCCCGGCACAGCTAGCCTCCAGCAGCTTGCAGCTAGCACTGTCCAGGTATTTGGTGAAGGTAAAGTTGGTGAGTGTGGTGCGGCCTGATGATGCGCCACCCGCTGAGCTTGCGGTGGCAGAGGTGCTCTGATTGGCACCGAACTTGTAGCCGATGATTTCGATCCAGTTGGCGTACTGCTCGTCCAGTGCTTCGCCAGTGATTTCCGCGATTTGAATATAGGCATCGAAAGCCATGCTTACCTCTCCTTGGTAAAAATTGGGCTGATAACGACGATGTTCCGACATCGCCGTACTGAGGTTGTTCCTGAAGAAAGCGGCGAAGTTTGCCGAGCGCCTTCAGGCAAGATCGACACTAGCTCCCTGCGTCTAGCGCTGCAACAGCAAACATTCTAACGAGACCTATTTGGGAAATACCCTACAATTTTGAGGAAGATGCAGACTTGATCACGTAAATGAATGTTTCACCTTCATATTCAGCGCTGTCTACAAATTCGCCAACATCCGACGCACGATCAGGCCATGTACCTGGCCAACCGGCAGCATGTACAGCCGGCCAAAGGCATTGAAACACCGCATCGACGTGGTCACTTTCAAGCGCTGCCCATTCACATCCATGCAGACCATCACCGCCAAGTGCGTATCGCGCGACGTCAGCACCAGTTGCTGGTCGCTGATGGCCTCGACAGTGAAGAAGTCCAGATGCTCGCCGTCGGCTGGCACATGCCCAGGATTCTGGGGAGTGAAGCCATGGATATCGGCGACATTGAATCGACGCGAGATGAAGTCACGAATGCGGAAGGCCTTGGCCAGCCAGGCGGGAACATCCGAGGTCATGGCGCAGTAGGCTTGCAGGGCGGTCATCGGGGCAGTGAGCTGTCTGCTGGCACTGTGGAGAAAATCGAGGTCTGCCTGGGCGGCGACCAATTGGGCGGACATGAGCAACTCCCTTTGTCATGTGTCGCTGACAGCATAGCAACATGACTCGCTGTAGGAGCGGCCTTGTGTCGCGAAAGGGCCGCGAAGCGGCCCCAGCAATGGATGTGTTTACGCGAATATCCTGAGACCGCTTTGCGGTCCTTTCGCGACGCAAGGCCGCTCCCACAAGAAGAGACTGCGCAGGATTCAGGCCCGGAACTGGCCCAGGCTGGCGCGTAGCTGAGCCGCCAAGTCATCCAGCACCTTGCTGCTGGCCGTGGTCTGCATCACCACCTCAGCCGAGCGTTCGGCCTGGGCATGGATGTTCTCCACCCGCCCCCGCACCGCCTGTGCGCCATGGGCCTGTTGTTCGGCAGCGCGAGTCGCCAAACCAATGGCCGCGTGAACTTGCTCCACCGCAGCCTGCACCGACTGCTGGCGACGTTCGTTGTCGCGCAGCACCAACAGGCCTTCACTGGCCTTGAGCCCGGCCTGGCTGATAGTAGCCACGGCCTCCTTGGCGCCCTTCTGTAACGCGGCGATGTGCGACTGTATATCGCCAGTGGAGCTTTGTGTCTTGCTCGCCAGCGCCCGCACCTCATCGGCCACCACGGCAAACCCGCGCCCGGTCTCGCCTGCCCGGGCCGCCTCGATGGCGGCGTTCAAGGCCAGCAGGTTGGTCTGCTCGGCGATGCCGTGAATAACCGTCAGCACCACTTCGATCTGCTCACTCTGCTTGGCCAGGCGCTCGATCACCTGGGAGCCCGTCTCCACTTGGCCGGCCAGGTTCTCGATCAAGCTCGCCAGCTGGGTCGAGCTGCGGCTGTTCTCGTCGGTGGCCTGGCGAATATCCACCACCTGCTGCAGAGCCGCCTGCATCGCATGGCTTTCGGCCTGGGCTTCGTCAGCCATGCTCGACAGGTCGCGCAGGCTGGCTGCCACTTCATCACGCTGCAGCGCGGCAGCAGCATCGGCGCCGGCATTGCGCTGGGCCATCGCGCCTATTTCTACGCCGGTACGCTGCGCCACTTCGCCCGCCTCCCGCACGATTGGCTGCAGCTTGTCGACAAAACGGTTCACCGCCGAGGCCATGTCGCCAATTTCATCGCGGCTGTCGAGCGACACGCGCTTGGTCAGGTCGCCCTCGCCGGCCGCAAGGTCATTCAGGGCAGTTATCAACAGGCGCAACTTGCTCAGCACCCGGCGCCCCAGCACCACGGCCACGACCAGCAATACACCTAGCCCCACCACCGCCAAGCCCAGACCGATGCGCCAACGCAGCTCGGCAGCGGCATCGCGTACGGTCTGCGCGGTATTGGCCTGCATTGCCGCTGCACTGCCCTGTGCTTTCTCCAGACGTTCGCGCAGGGTGTTGCCGCTGTCGGCGGCAGCACCGTTCAGGCTGTCGCCAACCAACTGCTCACCACTGGCAATCAGCGCCGAAAAGCGCTGGTCAAGGGCCTTGAGTTCCTGGTCGATGCCTGCGGTGGAAACCCCCATGACCACTTTGCCGATTTCCGCACCATTGGGGTTGATCGGCGCTTCCACGAAGTACACCGCCGGGTCGCGCCGGGCGGCGTCGATCACCTTGTCCAGCGCGCGCTCGCCTTGGCCTTTCGCCATCAACGCCTGGTTGATCGGGTTTTGCCGGTTCAGGTAGCGGGTCAGGTGCTGCCCCTGGGCGTCGTCGTAGATCACGAACAGCACATTGGGATTGCGCTGGGCGCGGCGGGCGAAGTCGGAGAGTACCGGCACGTCGTTATCCCAGATCGCCCGCGGGGCGACCGAGGCCAGTAACTCGGCCATGTCGCTGGCCGAATCCTTGAGGTTCTTCTCCAGGGTGCTGCGCAGTTGCTGCTGCTCGCTTTGCAGGCGCGTCGCCAACCCTGCGCTGAGGCGCTGGCGAGTGCTACTGGACAGGCCGTCGAGGCCCGAACGTACATCCTGCCCGGCTTGCTCCAGCTCGCTGGCGAGTTGGCGGCTGTCATTACCCAGCCGCTCGCCAAGGTCGGCCTCAAGGGCAGTCACCGTGCTGCGGGTGAGGGCAACGGCAACCAGTACCTGCACCAAAAGCGCGATACCAAGGGCAACAAACACAGGCCGCAGAAGGCGGCTTCGTAACAGTGAGAGGATGGCAGACACGTTGTAACCCTCGTGTTTTCTGGCGCCACTATTTTGATGGCATCGTCAGATGTTTCTTACAGCAAGGGTTGTGCCGGGGGGAGCAGGGATATGCGCCAAGGTTGAGCAACGGGGTTGCCTGGGCTGGTCCTATCGCCGGCAAGCCAGCTTCCACAGAAAGCCCACAGCGCTCAAGGCAGGCATACGCCACAAACAAAAACGCCGCAGCCCCTTTCAGGGCCACGGCGTCAGATCAGCCTGGAGGGCAGATCAGGCGAACGGATGGCGCAGGACGATGGTCTCGTTGCGGTCCGGGCCGGTCGAAATGATGTCGATCGGGGCGCCGACCAACTCTTCGATGCGCTTGATGTAGTTACGTGCAGCCTGCGGCAGCTCTTCCAGGGTTTTAACGCCCAGGGTCGACTCGCTCCAGCCTGGCATCGCTTCGTACACCGGCTCCAGGCCGATGTAGCTGTCGGCATCGGAAGGTGCGTCGATGACGGCACCGTTCTCGTTCTTGTAGCCAACGCAGATGTTGATGGTTTCCAGGCCGTCGAGCACGTCCAGCTTGGTCAGGCAGATGCCCGAGATGCTGTTGACGTCGATGGCGCGACGCAGGATCACGGCGTCGAACCAGCCGCAACGGCGAGCACGGCCGGTGGTGGAGCCGAATTCGTGGCCACGCTTGGCCAGGGTAGCGCCGGTTTCGTCGAACAGCTCGGTCGGGAACGGACCGGAGCCCACGCGCGTGGTGTAGGCCTTGGTGATGCCCAGGATGTAGTCCAGGTACATCGGGCCCACGCCGGAACCGGTGGAGATACCACCAGCCGTGGTGTTGGAGCTGGTGACGTACGGGTAGGTACCGTGGTCGATGTCCAGCAGCGAACCCTGGGCGCCCTCGAACATGATGTCCTTGCCGGCGCGGCGCAGGTTGTGCAGCTCGGCGGTGACGTCGAGCATCATCGGCTTGAGCTGTTCGGCGTAGGCCATGCACTCGTCCAGAGTCTGCTGGAAGTCGATGGCCGGCTCTTTGTAGTAGTTCACCAGCTGGAAGTTGTGGTAATCCAGCAGCTCACCGAGCTTGGCAGCGAAACGCTCGCGGTGGAACAGGTCACCCACGCGCAGGCCGCGGCGGGCGACCTTGTCTTCGTAGGCTGGGCCGATGCCGCGGCCAGTGGTGCCGATCTTGGCTTCGCCACGGGCTTTTTCACGGGCCTGGTCCAGGGCTACGTGGTACGACAGGATCAGCGGCGCTGCCGGGGAGATGCGCAGGCGCTCGCGCACCGGTACGCCCTTCTCTTCCAGCTTGGTGATTTCACGCATCAGCGCATCCGGGGCAACGACCACGCCGTTGCCGATCAGGCACTGTACGCCTTCACGCAGGATGCCAGACGGAATCAGGTGCAGAACGGTTTTTTCACCGTTGATCACCAGGGTGTGGCCCGCATTGTGGCCACCCTGGTAGCGCACTACGGCGGCAGCATGTTCGGTCAGCAGATCGACGATCTTGCCTTTGCCCTCATCACCCCACTGGGTGCCCAGGACGACGACATTCTTACCCATTACATTGGTCCTCATTCACGCAAACTTGGTTGCCGGCCTGTTGCCGACGCAGAAACTCACTGGGCCAGCGGCAGAACCTGCCAGCGCCCATCTTGCTGAATCAATTGCCGATCACAATCCGCCTCGAGAGCAGCACTCAACGGCTGGCCAGGCAGAGCCTGAACCACACGCTGGCCCTCGCTGCGCAACTGGCAGACTTGCTGCCAGAGGGCCGCGTCGCCACTGTCGGGCATCCAGATGCCGCCAGTCGGCAATACGACCTCCGCTCGCCCCAGTGTGACCAGGGTCTTCAAATCCGTGGAGAAACCTGTGGCTGGGCGTGCCCGGCCAAAATCGGCGCCGATGTCGTCATAGCGCCCGCCCTGGGCAATGGACTGCCCCTCGCCCGGCACGAACACGGCGAACACCACACCGGTGTGGTAGTGGTAACCGCGCAGCTCACCGAGGTCGAAGTACAGCGGCAGTTCCGGGTAGCGCGACGCCAGCCGGTCCGCGATCGCCAGCAGGTCGTCCAACGCGGCCAGCACGCTGGCCGGGGCGCGCCCCAGGCGCACGCGCGCTTCGTTCAGCACTTCACGGCCACCGCACAGCTCGACCAGCGCACGCAACATGTTGCCCAGGTCCTTGGGCAGGTCGGCAGTCAAGGCTTGCACCTCATCGACCGACTTGCGTTGCAGCGCGTCAAACAACTGCTGCTCCACTGCCCCGGACAGGCCGGCCGCACGGGCCAGGCCGCGGTAGATGCCGACGTGGCCAAGGTCCATGTGTACGTCCGGCACGTCAGCCAGTTGCAGCGTGGCGAGCATCAGGCTGATGACTTCGACGTCGCTGGTAGGGCTGGCATCGCCGTACAGCTCGGCACCCAGCTGGATCGGGCTGCGCGAGGTGGACAGTGCGCGCGGCTGGGCGTGCAGCACGCTACCGGCATAGCACAACCGGCTTGGGCCTTCACGGCGCAAGGTGTGCGCGTCGATACGGGCCACCTGCGGGGTGAAGTCGGCGCGGAAGCCCATCAGGCGGCCGGACTGCGGGTCCACCACCTTGAAGGTGCGCTGGTCCAGGTCCTGGCCGGCGCCGGTCAGCAGCGACTCCAGGTACTCGATATGCGGGGTGACGACCAGTTCGTAGCCCCAACCCTGGAACAGGTCCAACACCTGGCGGCGCGCGATCTCGATACGCGCAGCCTCAGGTGGCAGTACTTCCTCGATGCCATCTGGCAGCAGCCAGCGGTCTACCGTTGCCATTACGCCATTTCCCCTCTGGTCCGGGCGGCTTGCCAGCAGGCGAGCCGTCAGTAAAGCCGGTATCGCGCACAGCAGCGGGCAGCACTGATCCCAGCGCAGCCACCGTACCCGATACCCTCGAATTGCCTTGCGAGCTGAGCAAACCGTCAACCGGCGCTGTGCCAATCAACCTTGCAGACGCAAAAAAGCCGGGAAATTTCCCGGCTGCCTCATGATACACCCCTTTTCATTCAGGATGCACCCCGCCTGGTGTTTTAGCTGCCAGGCGGAGCGCTGCCGCATGAAAATCAGGGCCTGAGCATTACGGCTTGCTCTTGTCCAGGAAGCGGAAGAACTCGTTCTTCGGATCCAGGACCAGCACGTCGCTCTTGCTCGAGAAGCTTTCGCGGTACGCCTGCAGGCTACGGTAGAACGCATAGAAGTCCGCGTCCTGGGTGTAGGCCTTGGCATAGATGGCGGCCGCCTGGGCGTCGCCGTCACCGCGGGTTTCTTCCGCTTCGCGGTACGCTTCGGCCAGCAGCACACGGCGCTGGCGGTCGGCGTCGGCACGAATACCTTCGGCCAGCTCGTTACCCTTGGCGCGGTGCTCGCGGGCTTCACGCTCACGCTCGGTACTCATGCGGTCGAACACGCTGCGGTTGACTTCCTTCGGCAGGTCGATGGCCTTGACGCGCACATCGATCACCTCGATGCCCAGCTCCTTGTTGGCCATGCGGTTCAGCGATGCGGTGATGTCAGCCATCAGCGCGTCGCGTTCACCGGAAACCACCTCGTGCAGGGTACGTTTACCGAACTGGTCACGCAGGCCGCTTTCCAGGCGACGCGAAAGCCGCTCGTCGGCGATCTGCTTCATGCCCGACGTGGCGGTATAGAAGCGCTCGGCGTCCTTGACGCGCCACTTGGCGTAGGCGTCGACCATCACCGCTTTCTTCTCCAGGGTCAGGAACCGCTGGGTCGGGGCGTCGAGGGTCATGAGGCGGGCGTCGAACTTGCGTACCTGGTTCACGTACGGGATCTTCACGTGCAGGCCTGGCTGAACATCTGCCTGGACCACCTTACCGAAGCGCAGCAGCACTGCACGCTCGGTCTGGGACACGATATAGAAGCTGTTCCAGGCCACGATGGCCAGGACCACGGCGGCGATCAGGGCGATCAGCGATCTGTTGCTCATCAGCGGCTCTCCCTAGTGCGCAGCGGCTGCTGTTGCTGTTGCATGTCCTGCGCCGCACGCGCGGCCGCATCGTTGGCCGATGGCGATACGCTGGTGGTTGGCGCGGACGCGTTGCGGCTGCCTTCGACCATTTTGTCCAGCGGCAGGTAGAGCAGGTTGTTCTGCCCATCCTTGGTTGCCACCATGACCTTGCTCGAATTGCTGTAGACCTCTTGCATGGTCTCCAGGTACAGACGCTGGCGGGTCACGTCAGGTGCCTTGCGGTACTCGCCGAGCAACTTGCTGAAGCGATCGGCCTCACCCTTGGCGCGGGCGATGACTTCGTCGCGGTAGCCGTTGGCGTCTTCGATGATGCGCTGCGCCTGACCACGGGCTTCCGGCACCACGCCATTGGCATAGGACTCGGCCTGGTTGCGGGCGCGCTGCTCGTCTTCACGGGCACGGATCACGTCATCGAAGGCTTCCTGCACTTCACGCGGGGCTGCCGCGCTCTGTACGTTGACCTGGGTAACGGTGATACCCGTGCGGTAGTTGTCGAGGAAGCGCTGCAGGCGCTCGCGGATATCCACGGCCATCTGCTCACGGCCTTCGGTCAGTACCTGGTCCATCGAGGTGGAACCCACCACGTGGCGCAAGGCACTGTCGGTGGCGTGCTGCAAGCTCACCTCAGGCTGGTCGACGTTGAGCACGAAGTCCTGCAGGTTGCTGATCTTGTACTGCACGGTCAGCGGCACCTCGACGATGTTCTCGTCTTCGGTCAGCATCTGGCCCTGCTTGGTGTAGGCACGCTCACGCGTGACGTTCTCCATGTACTTGCGATCGATTGGCGGGAAGTAGATGTTCAGGCCGGGACCGACCGTTTCATAGTACTTGCCGAAGCGCAGCACCACGGCCTGCTCCTGCTCGTCGACCACATACACGGCGTTGTACAGCCAGATGGCAGCCAGCACCGCCAGGCCGATGCCCAGCAGACCGAAGCCACCGCCCTTGCCGATGTTGCGGTCACCGCCGCCACGTTTCTTCTTGCCGCCGAACATGCCATTGAGGCTGTCCTGCAGTTTGCGGAAGGCCTCGTCCAGATCCGGCGGACCTTTCTTGTCACCACCGCCGCCACCGCCACCACGGCGGCCGCCCCAGGGATCCTGATTGTTCGAGTTGCCACCCGGCTCGTTCCAAGCCATAGCGCTCTCCATCTGATAAAGCAAAGACGCGCCCACGGCGCGCCGTCCAATGCTACAGAATGCCTGTCACTGCTGCCCGGCGACCTCGACGGGCATTTATTGCAAAGTGTGTTGCTCGACAAACACTTGCGGCTCCATGCCTTCGCGGCTGACCAGGCGATTCAGTTCGACCATGGGCAGTCGCACGCTCAGCAGGCTGCGCCCTTCTTCATCATGCTCTTCACTCTGCACCGCACCCAAGGCAAAGAATTGCGCGCGCAAGCGGGCAAAACGCTGCTCCAGGCAAAGGGTACCGACAAACAGATCTTCCCCCAGCAACTCGGCAATCGCCTGGCCGACCAGCTCCAGGCCACGCCCATCGCGTGCCGATACCCAGACCCGTTCCGGCTTGCCATCGGCATTGCGCTGGATCTGCGGCTCGACATCTTCGAGCAGGTCGAGTTTGTTATACACCTCGAGGATCGGCAAGCCTTCGGCGCCAATCTCGCCCAAAACCGCCAGCACTTGCTCGATCTGTTCCATGCGCTCGGGCTCATGGGCATCGATCACATGCAGCAACAGGTCGGAGTTGCTCGACTCTTCGAGCGTAGCGCGAAATGCCTCGACCAGCTTGTGCGGCAAATGGCGAATGAAGCCCACGGTGTCGGCCAGCACGATCGGGCCAAGGTCGTTGAGCTCGAGCCGGCGCAAGGTCGGGTCGAGGGTAGCGAACAGCTGGTCCGCGGCGTACACCTCGGATTCGGTCAGGGCGTTGAACAGCGTGGACTTGCCGGCGTTGGTGTAACCCACCAGCGACACCGAAGGGATGTCTGCACGCTTGCGCCCGCGCCGTGCCTGCTCGCGCTGGCTACGGACCTTTTCCAGGCGCGACTTGATCTGGCGGATGCGCACGCGCAACAGGCGCCGGTCGGTTTCCAGCTGGGTTTCACCCGGGCCGCGCAGGCCGATACCCCCTTTTTGCCGCTCTAGGTGAGTCCAGCCACGCACCAACCGCGTGCTCATGTGCTCCAGCTGGGCCAGTTCGACCTGCAGCTTGCCTTCATGGGTACGCGCCCGTTGGGCGAAGATATCGAGGATCAGCCCGGTGCGGTCGAGCACACGACACTCGAACACACGTTCAAGGTTGCGCTCCTGGCTGGGCGTGAGGGTGTGATTGAAAATCACCAGGTCTACCTGTTCGGCATGGACCAGGTCGTGCAGCTCTTCGACCTTGCCACTGCCAATCAGGTATTTAGCGGAAGGCTGATGCCTTGTCACCGTGACCAGCGAAATGATGTCGGCACCGGCCGACAATGCCAGTTCCTGAAACTCCTGCGGGTCTTCGCGCGCCTCAGGGTTCTGACCTTCCAAGTGAACGAGCAACGCCCGCTCACCACCACCGTGGCGCTCAAAGAACAATGCAGGCTCCTATCAGGCGTTGCCTGGCTCGCTGTCACCGTGCTCGGAATCGGACGGGCTTGGCAGGCGAACCGGACGGGCTGGCACCACGGTCGAGATGGCGTGCTTGTAGACCATCTGGCTCACGGTGTTCTTCAGCAGTACCACGAACTGGTCGAACGACTCGATCGAACCCTGCAGTTTGATGCCGTTGACCAGGTAAATGGAAACCGGGACCTTCTCTTTTCTCAAAGTGTTCAGGTAAGGGTCTTGTAGCGAATGCCCTTTTGACATATGCCGCACTCCTGTAAGGATAAATAATAGAAAATCAATGAAATCGATAAATTAGGCCGCCCCTTCGCAAGAATAGACGGCAATCAGCAGGGACTCAGCTCAATATGGAGATGGGCCCCAGGTATTTCAAGGTGCGGGACAGATTGTCGCAGGCCAGGCTGTCTAGCCAGTGTACGTCAGGCCAGCCACGCAACCAGGTGAACTGCCGTTTGGCCAGCTGCCGGGTCGCGATGATACCGCGTTCACGCATTTCACTCTCTGACAGCTTGCCGTCCAGGTAATCCCAGACTTGCCGATACCCCACTGCCCGTATAGACGGTAACCCGGCGTGCAAGTCACTTCTGGCTCGCAGTGATCGGACCTCGTCGATAAAGCCCTGTTCCAGCATCTGCGAAAATCGTAACGCAATTCGCTGATGCAAAATGTGACGATCTGTAGGAGCAATCGCCAAGCTGGCGACAGTATAGGGCAAATGCCCGCCAGCGCCTGCGTCTGCGCCGCGACTTTCAGCGAATTGACGTTGCCGGTGGGCCGTCATGCTCTCACCGCTCACCCGGTAGACCTCCAGGGCGCGGATCAACCGCTGCGGGTCGTTGGGGTGAATGCGCGCCGCCGACACCGGGTCGACCTCGGCCAGTTGGCGGTGCAACTCGCCCAGCCCCAAGGCCGCCGCCTGGGCTTCAAGCTCGGCACGCACGCCCGCGTCGGCCGCTGGCATGTCGGCAAGGCCGTCGACCAACGCTTTGTAATACAGCATGGTACCGCCGACCAGCAGCGGGATTTTGCCGCGCCCGCTGATCTCGGCCATGGCCTGCAGGGCGTCGGTGCGAAACTGCGCGGCCGAGTAGCTTTCGGCCGGGTCGCGGATGTCGATCAAGCGATGCGGGTGGGCGGCAAGGACTGCTTTCGACGGTTTGGCCGAGCCGATGTCCATGCCGCGGTAGATCAGCGCCGAATCAACGCTGATCAGCTCGCACGGCAGCACTTTGGTCAGTTCGATGGCCAGGTCGGTCTTGCCGGCGGCCGTCGGACCCATGAGGAATATCGCTGGGGGCTTGCCGCTCATTTCATCGACCGCGCAGGAAAAGTTTGTCCAGGTCGTCCAGGCCCATCTGGGTCCAGGTGGGACGGCCGTGGTTGCACTGGCCGCTGCGCTCGGTGTTTTCCATATCGCGCAGCAGGGCGTTCATCTCGGGAATGGCCAGGCGCCGGTTGGCGCGTACCGCACCGTGGCAGGCCATGGTGCCGAGCAGCTCGTTGAGGTGGGCCTGAATACGGTCGCTGGTGCCGTATTCCATCAGGTCGGCCAGCACATCCTGCACCAGGCGGTTGGCCTCGGCCTGCTTGAGCAAAGCCGGGATCTGGCGGATGGCCAGGGTTTCCGGGCCCAGCCGCTGCAGTTCGAAGCCCAGGCGCTGGAACCACTGCGCGTGCTCTTCGGCGCAGTCGGCTTCGCGCTGGCTCAGGGCCAGGGTTTCCGGCACCAGCAGCGGCTGGCCGCTGAGGCCCTCGCTGGCCATGGCTACCTTCAGGCGCTCGTACATGATGCGCTCGTGGGCGGCGTGCATATCGACCAGCACCAGGCCGACAGCGTTCTCGGCCAGGATGTAGATACCCTTCAGCTGCGCCAGCGCGTAACCCAGCGGCGGAATGTCGCCCTGGCTTTCCGGCAGGGTGGCTGCCGGGGCGGCGCCATTGTCCAGCGGCTTGTAAAACTCGCGGTACACCGCCTGCGCCTCGGCCGCCGGCAGCGGTGGCGAGGGCCGCGGGGTGTACTGGTACTGGTAACCGGCACCACTACCGCCGTTGCTGGCGGTGTGTTGCGGCGCACGTGGCTGCTCGAGCACAGGCGAAGCCAGGCGCATTTCCCCCTGCGGGCCGAACTCACCGGCCTGCTGGCCAGTGGCGCGCATCGCTTCAGGCACCGCAGCCGGGGCGGCCAGTTGGTCTTCCGGGCGCACATCGGCCAGGGCCCGGTGCAGGGTGCCGTACAGGAAGTCGTGCACCGAACGCCCTTCGCGGAAGCGCACTTCATGCTTGGTCGGGTGCACGTTGACATCGACGCCGTTGGGTTCCAGTTCAAGGAACAGCACAAAGGTCGGGTGCCGGCCGTTGAACAGCACGTCACGGTAGGCCTGGCGTACGGCGTGGGCCACCAGCTTGTCGCGCACCGCACGGCCGTTGACGAAGAAGTACTGCAGGTCGGCCTGGCTGCGCGAGAAGGTCGGCAGCCCAACCCAGCCCCACAGGCGCAGGCCGTTGCGCTCGACGTCGATCGGCAGCGCCTGCTCCATGAAGCCCGGGCCGCAGATGGCACCCACCCGCCGCGCACGCGCCACTTCATCATGGGCCTCGTGCAGGCTGAGGATGCTCTTGCCGTTGTGACGCAAGTGGAAGCCGACGTCGAAACGCGCCAACGCCAGGCGCCGGATGACCTCCTGCAGGTGATCGAACTCGGTTTTCTCGGCCTTGAGGAACTTGCGCCGCGCCGGGGTATTGAAGAACAGGTCACGCACTTCGACCGAAGTACCCACCGGGTGGGCCGCCGGCTGCACCCGCGGGAGCATGTCGCGGCCTTCGGTTTCAACCTGCCAGGCTTCTGTGACACTGGCAGTACGCGAGGTCAGGGTCAGGCGCGCCACCGAGCTGATCGAGGCCAGGGCTTCGCCACGGAACCCCAGGCTCAATACGCCTTCAAGGTCTTCCAGCTCACGGATTTTGCTGGTGGCATGACGGGCCAGCGCCAGCGGCAGGTCGTCGGCAGAAATACCGCTGCCATCATCCCGCACCTTCAGCAGCTTGACGCCGCCCTGCTCCACTTCCACATCGATGCGCCGGGCTCCGGAGTCCAGGCTGTTTTCCAGCAGTTCCTTGGCTACCGAGGCCGGCCGCTCGACCACCTCGCCAGCGGCGATCTGGTTGGCCAGCCGCGGGCTGAGCAGCTGGATGCGCGAACCACCACTCATTGCGAAGCCAATGTGGTGGCAGGGATATCCAGACGCTGGCCGACCTTCAGCTCATCGGACTTCAGGCTGTTGGTGTTGCGCAAGCTGGCCACACTGACCTGGTAGCGCACCGCCAGCATTGCCAGGGTTTCGCCTGGGCGCACCGTGTGCTCACGTGGGCCGGCGGCAATCTTGCCGGTGTCACGCAGCCAGGCGATATAGGTGCCAGGCGGCGGGTTCTGCTGGAAGAACTGGCGCACCCCGGTATGAATCGACCGCGCAAGCGCTTGCTGATGGCTGCGACTGGCCAGCTTGGCCGCCTCACTGGCGTTGGAGATAAACCCGGTCTCGACTAGGATCGACGGAATGTCGGGCGACTTCAGCACCATGAAGCCAGCCTGTTCCACACGCTGCTTGTGCAGCGAGGTGATGCGGCCCATGTTGCCCAGCACTTTCTGCCCGACATTCAGGCTGGAGCTGAGCGTGGCCGTCATCGACAGGTCGAGCAGCACACCCGCGAGCATGCGGTCCTTGTCGTCGAGGCTGACGTTGCCGGCGCCCCCGATCAGGTCGGAACGGTTTTCCGTGTCTGCCAGCCAGCGTGCGGTTTCGGAGGTAGCGCCACGGTCGGACAGGGCAAACACCGATGCGCCGAACGCAGCCTTGGACGGCGCGGCGTCGGCGTGGATCGAAACGAACAGGTCGGCGCCCTTCTTGCGGGCGATTTCGGTGCGTTTGCGCAGCGGAATGAAGTAGTCACCGGTGCGGGTCAGTTCGGCGCGGAAGCCCTTTTCCGTGTTGATCTGGCGCTGCAGCTCCTGGGCGATCTGCAGCACGATGTCTTTTTCATGCTGGCCGCGCGAGCCGGAAGCACCCGGGTCCTCGCCGCCATGACCGGCGTCGATGGCAATGACGATGTCGCGCTTGCCGCTAGGTACCGGCGGCAGCTTGATGGCTGGCTGGGTCGGCGTGACCGGGACCGCTGGCGTGGTGGCAGGCGTTTGCACTGGGGTCGGTGGTGGGGTTGGCGCCATGGCCGCGATGGCATCGGCTTCCTGATCGTACAGGTCGACCACCAGGCGGTTGCCGTACTGGGCATTGGGCGCCAGGGTAAAGCTCTTGGGGGTGACCGACTTCTTCAGGTCAACGACCACACGCAGGTCGGTCGGCGTGCGCTGGGCCGAACGCACGCTGCTGATCGGCGTGTTGGAAGTCGCCACTTTCAATGGCGCCGCCAAGGTCGCGCCATTGATGTCGATAACCAGGCGATCCGGTGCGCTCAAGGTGAAGACGCTGTGCTGCACGGGGCCAGACAGGTCGAAGACCAGCCGCGTGTTGTCTGGCGCGCGCCACAGGCGCACGCTCTTGACTTGAGTGACGGCCAGAGCGTCAACGGTCACCGTTGTCAGCAGCAGCCCAACGATGGCGACCAGTGCGCGTATGCGCATACCTACCCCACTTACTGTTTATAGTGTTTGGCCAGTGCCACGCACCAGGCCTCGCCGCGAGCCCCCTGCGGCGACAGGTTCAGCGAGCGTCCGCCCGCTTGGGGGCTTATGGTAATGGTCAGGTCGGGCTTTGGCAAAACGCCCGCACCCTTTTGTGGCCACTCGAACAGGCACAACGGGTCGCCCTCGAAATAGTCACGAATCCCCATGAACTCCAGCTCCTCCGGATCGACCAGCCGATACAGGTCGAAGTGAAAAGCTCGGACAGCGCCGATCTCGTAGGGTTCGACCACGGTGAACGTCGGGCTTTTCACTGCACCAGTATGGCCCAGGCCACGGATCAGGCCACGCGAGAGCGTGGTTTTACCCGCGCCCAGGTCGCCTTCCAGGAAAATGACACCGCGACCACCGGTCACTTCGGCCATTTTTGCACCAAAGTCGACTGTAGCCGCTTCATCGGCCAGAAACAGATTTAAGCCACACACGCAGAATGCTCCTCCAACAACGCTCGAATGACCGGCGCCAGATCGCTGGCCGCCAGGCCCCTGCCTTCAACCCCCAGACGCTCACCGGCACAGGCGTGAAGCCAGGTACCCAGGCAGCCGGCACTCCAGGCGTCCAGCCCCTGGGCCAGCAACGCCGCCAGCACCCCGGTCAGCACATCGCCCAAGCCCGCGCCGGCCATGGCCGGGTGCCCGCGCTCGCACAGCATCAACTGGCCGGACGGGTGCGCCACCAGGGTACCTGCCCCTTTGAGCAGGCACACACTGTTGTAGCGCCGCGCCAGCTTGCGCGCAGCGCCCGGCCGGTCGGCCTGCACCGCTTCGGTGGAAATGCCCAGAAGCCGCGCCGCTTCCCCGGGGTGAGGGGTGAGAATGCTACCGCTGGGCAGGGCCAATGGGGTGCCTGCCAGCAAATTCAGGGCGTCGGCGTCCCATACCTGCGGGCGCTCGGCGTTCGCCACTGCCGACAACAGGCTCCGGCCCCAGGCAGCCTGCCCAAGGCCAGGGCCCACCACCAGTACCGTGGCGCGCTCCAGCACGCCGACCAACTGGTTGGCCGACTGTACCCCCAGGCACATCACCTCAGGCAGGCGGGCCAGGCTCGCGGGTAGATGTTCGGGCCGGGTCGCCACGCTGACCAGGCCGGCGCCGCAGCGCAAGGCGGCTTCGGCGCTGAGCAGCACAGCGCCACCGGTGCCCAGGTCGCCGCCCACTACCAGCACATGGCCGAAGTCGCCTTTGTGCGCATGCGGGTGCCGTGCCGGCAGGTGTGCGACAGTCACGCTGCTGAGCAGTTGTAGAGTGTTGCCAGGGTGTTTGGTCTGCGGCATGGGGTCAAAGGCTCCAATGTCTGGCAGAATTATACGCACCTGAGCCCGTATTGCCTTGCCCATCCATGCCTGCCTCTACACCTGACCTCGCCCAACTGGCCCAATCGATCAAGATATGGGGCCAGGAACTCGGTTTTGCCCACGTCGGCATCGCCGGGGTCGACCTTGGCGAACACGAACAGCACCTGCAACGCTGGCTAGACGCCGGTTACCAGGGCGAAATGGAGTACCTGGGTGCCCATGGCAGCAAACGGGCGCACCCCGACCAACTGATTCCCGGCACGGTACGCGTGGTCTCGCTGCGCATGGACTACCTGCCCGGCGATACGCAGATGGCGCAACGCCTGGCGCAACCGGAAAAAGCCTACGTATCACGCTACGCCCTGGGCCGTGACTACCACAAGCTGGTGCGCAAGCGCGTGCAATTCCTGGCAGACCGTATCCAGCAAGCCATCGGCCCGTTCGGCTACCGCGCCTTCGTCGACAGTGCCCCAGTGCTGGAGAAGGCCCTGGCCGAGCAGGCCGGGCTGGGCTGGATCGGCAAGAACACCCTGCTGCTCAACCGCAAGGCCGGCAGTTACTTCTTCCTGGCCGAACTGTTCGTTGACCTGCCGTTGCCGGTGGACGAAGCCACCACCAGTGAACATTGCGGGCGTTGCCAGGCGTGCCTGGACATCTGCCCGACCCAGGCGTTCGTCGGGCCCTATGTACTGGACGCGCGGCGTTGCATCTCGTACCTGACCATCGAGCTGAGAGGGCCGATTCCTGTCGAACTGCGCTCGATGATGGGTAACCGTGTATTCGGTTGCGACGACTGCCAGATCGTCTGCCCGTGGAACCGCTTCGCCAAGCACAGCCAGGAGCAGGATTTCCAGCCGCGGCATGGGTTGGAGAATGCCGAGCTGGCCCAGATGTTCCTGTGGGATGAGCGTACTTTCCTGCGCAAGACCGAGGGCGGGCCGCTACGCCGGGCAGGCTATGAGCGGTTCTTGCGCAACCTGGCGGTGGGCTTGGGCAATGCGCCGCCGACGATACCGGTGATCGAGGCGCTGAAGGCGCGGCGCGAGGATGCCTCGGAGCTGGTGCGCGAGCATGTCGAGTGGGCGCTGGCCCGGCACGGCATTCAATAGCTACACGGCCCACTGTGGGAGCGGGCGCGCCCGCGAATTTGGCAACTCGGTGGATGCACCGGCTGCGCCGGTGTTCGCGGGCATGCCCGCTCCTACAGGGACCGCGCCGGGCCTGGGGCAGGTTTACTGCTGGTCGTTGTAGTGGAACTTGGGCATTTCCCAATGGAAACGAATCGCCAGCAAGCGCACCAGGAACCCACCAAAGAGGGTCAGCAGCATCGCCTGCTCCGCCGGCACCTTGAAATACACGCAGCCCAGGTAGAACCACGCCGCGGCGAACGACACGCTGGCGTACAGCTCGCGGCGGAACACCAGCGGGATGTCGTTGCAGAAGATATCGCGCAAGATCCCACCGAACACCCCCGTGATCACCCCGCTGATCGAAGCCACCAGCATGCCCTGCCCCATTTCCAGCGCCGTCATGCAGCCAATCAGGGTAAACGCCACCAGCCCCAGTGCGTCTAGCACCAGGAACAGCGAGCGCAGGCGGCGCATCATTGGCGCGATGAAAATGGTCAAAAGAGCAGCAAAGCTGGTCAATACCAGGTACTCAGGGTGTTTCACCCAGGTCAGCGGATAGTGCCCGAGCAACACATCGCGCACCGACCCGCCACCCAGGGCGGTAACACAGGCGATCAGCACCACGCCGAACCAGTCCATGCCGCGACGCCCGGCAGACAACGCACCGGTCATGGCTTCGGCAGTGATGGCAATGAGGTAGAGCATCAGCAACATGGTGCGGGTCCGTGCCGGAAAGGCGCGCAGTCTAACCAGTTGCCCAAGGCACCAAAAGGGGGCGCAGCCAGAATATCTGCGCCGTAACGGTTCACACCTTGATGAAATGTTCGCGGTAGTGGCGCAACTCGGCAATCGATTCGCGAATGTCGTCCAGCGCCAGGTGCGTATTGCCCTTCTTGAAGCTGTCACGCACGTCCGGCGCCCAGCGCGCTGCCAGTTCTTTCAGCGTCGAGACATCTAAGTTGCGGTAGTGGAAGTAGTTTTCCAGGTTGCGCATGTGCCGGTAGAGGAAGCGACGGTCCTGGCAGATGCTGTTGCCGCAGATCGGCGATTTGCCTTTGGGCACCCACTGTTCGAGGAATGCAATGGTCTGGGCCTCGGCCTCGGCCATGCCGACCTTGCTGTCGCGCACCCGCTGGGTCAGGCCAGACGCGCCATGGGTGCGGGTGTTCCACTCGTCCATGCGGGCCAGTACTTCATCGCTGTGGTGGATGGCGATCACCGGGCCTTCGGCCAGGGTGTTCAGCTCGCTGTCGGTGACAATGGTGGCCATTTCGATGATGACGTCGCTGTCCGGATCGAGGCCGGTCATTTCCAGGTCGATCCAGATCAGGTTCTGTGGGTTTTGCATGCAGAAGCTCCTCATATAGCCCGTCATATTAGCCTAGTGGCCCAGCCACGCCCATTCACCGCCACAAGGTAAGGGCAATGGTGCAACGCCTGGCGTGCTAAACTGCCTGCCGTTTTCAATGCCCTGACCCGGGCCCTTCTCACGGAATGTTCATGGCCAAACGCCAGCTCAATCGCCGCCAGAACTGGCGCATCGAAAAAATCCAGGGCGAGCGTGCTGCTCGCGCGGCCAAACGCGAGCAGCATGTGCTGCAGGAACTGGAAGGTGGCGACCTGGGGCCGGAACAACTTGGCCTGGTGATTGCCCACTTTGGCGTGCAGGTCGAGGTGGAGGCCCAGGATGGCGACGTTGCAGGCCAGGTGTTCCGCTGCCACTTGCGCGCCAACCTGCCAGCACTGGTCACTGGCGACCGCGTGGTATGGCGTGCAGGCAACCAGGGCATAGGCGTGATCGTGGCGCAGATGCCACGCAGCACCGAACTGTGCCGGCCAAACAACCATGGCCAGTTGAAACCGGTCGCAGCCAACGTCGACCTCATCGTGATCGTGTTTGCCCCGGCCCCGGAACCGCACCCGAACCTGATCGACCGTTACTTGGTCGCTGCCGAGCATGCAGGCCTGCGCCCGCTGCTGCTGCTGAACAAGGCCGACCTGATCAACGCCGAGAACGGCCCCGGCCTGCAGGCGCTGCTGGAGGTTTACCGCGAGCTGGGCTACCCGCTGCTGGAGGTATCTGCCCACCACGGTGATGGCATGCAACGCCTGCAGCAGCAACTTGACGGGCACATCAGCGTGTTCGTCGGCCAGTCGGGTGTGGGCAAGTCTTCGCTGGTCAACAGCCTGCTGCCAGAGGCCGGCACCCGCGTCGGCGACCTGTCGGAATGGTCGGGCCAGGGCACCCACACCACCACCACCGCGCGGCTGTACCATTTCCCCAATGGCGGCGACCTTATCGACTCGCCGGGCATCCGCGAATTCGGCCTTGGCCACGTCAGCCGCAGCGATGTGGAGGATGGCTTCATCGAGTTCCGCGACCTGTTCGGCACCTGCCGCTTCCGCGATTGCAAACATGACCGCGAGCCAGGCTGCGCGTTGCTCAAGGCGCTGGACGATGGCCGGATCTCGCAGCAACGCATGAACAGCTACCGCTCGATCATCGCCAGCCTGACGGAAGACAGCTACTGACCGGGCTGTAAGCCTTCCTCCGCGCTGAGGCCCACCTGCACGGCCCTGCAAAACGCCGTGCAAGGTTCCGCGGGGCCTACTGCTCCTTGCTCTCGTCCATCTTCAGCGTGCCATCCTCGAAGATGTTCAGCTTCTGGCGCAGTTCACGTGGTTGCATCGGCGCCTGATCGGCCCCGGCACCGGGCGCCGCGCCACTGGCCGGCGGAACCGCAGGCGGGGCTGCCGGCGCTTGCGGTGCACCCTGTTCGCCCTGCTCACCCTCGATGTTGCGCTGGGCCTTCTTGGTCAGCACGATGATGTCGATGCGGCGGTTTACCGGGTTGAACGGGTTCTTGCGGTCGAACAGCGATGACGATGCATACCCCACCACCCGAGCCACCTGGCCGTCCGGGTACCCACCTGCCACCAATGCCCGGCGTGCGGCATTGGCGCGGTTGGCCGACAGCTCCCAGTTGCCGAACTCGCCAGTGCCGGCATACGGTTTGGCGTCTGTGTGGCCGCTGATGCTGATCTTGTTGGGCACTGCCTTGATGGTGTCGGCCATGGCCAACAGAATGTCTTCGAAATATGGCTGCAGGCGCGCACTGCCGATATCGAACATCGGACGGTTCTCGGCGTCCATGATCTGGATACGCAGGCCATCCTGGGTGATCTCGAACAGGATCTGGTCCTTGAACTTCTGCAGTTGCGGGTTCTCTTCGACCTTGTTCTGCAGCTCCTGCAACAGCAACTCAAGGCGCTCGCGCTCGACCTGCTCGGCCATGGTCTCCACCTGGTCCTTGTCCAGCTGGGTGGGCGACGGCTGCGTCGGCTCGGTTTTCACTTCCGGGTTGATGGTTTTGTCCGGCGCCATTTCGGGGGAACCACCCAGGTCGATGACGTAGGGCGTACCACTTTCGGAGAACCCGATCGGGTCCTGGAAGTAACCGGCAATGGCGATCTTCTGTTCAGGCGTGGCCGTGGACAACAGCCACAGCACCAGGAAGAACGCCATCATCGCCGTGGCGAAGTCGGCAAAGGCGATTTTCCAGGCGCCACCGTGGTGGCCGCCGCCAAAGCGCTTGACGCGCTTGACGATGATGGGCTGATTGTTCTCCATGAATCAGCGACCGCGAACCGCTTGTTCCAGCTCGGCGAAGCTTGGGCGGTGCTTGGGGTACAGCACCTTGCGCCCGAACTCGACCGCCAGCGACGGCGGCATGCCCGAAGCCGAGGCCACCAGCGATGCCTTGATCGACTCGTACAGGTTCAGCTCTTCCTTGGCGTCGTGCTCCAGGCACTTGGCCAGCGGGCCGAAGAAGCCGTAGGCCGCGAGAATACCGAAGAACGTACCGACCAGCGCCGCACCCACGTGCATGCCGATGGCCGCCTGGTCCCCATCGCCCAGCGAGGCCATGGTCACCACGATACCCAGCACCGCCGCTACGATACCGAAGCCGGGCATGCCATCGGCGATGCCGGTCACTGCATGGGACGGGTGCTCAAGCTCTTCCTTCATGCTCAGCAGCTCCATGTCGAACAGGCCCTCGAGCTCGTGCGGGGCCATGTTGCCGGTAGACATGATGCGCAGGTAGTCGCAGACGAACGCGGTCATGCGCTCATCGGCCAGTACCGTGGGGTACTTGGCGAAAATCGGGCTGGCGGCGGCGTCTTCGATGTCGGCCTCGATGGCCATCATGCCTTCGCGACGGCTCTTGTTGAGGATTTCGTACACCAGCCCCAGCACTTCAAGGTAGAACGCATGGCTGAAGCGCGAGCCGAACATCTTCATCGACTTCTTGATGACGTGCATGGTCATGTAGCCAGGGTTGGCCTGCAGGAATGCACCAAAGGCCGCACCGCCGATGATCAGTACTTCGAACGGCTGGATCAGCGCCGCGATCTTGCCGTGGGAAAGCACGTAGCCGCCGAGCACGCTCGCGAATACGACGATGATGCCGATAATTTTAGCCATAGGTTCAAAGCACTTGCTGTCGTGGTCAGGGGAAGAGACGAGAGCTGTAAAACTCTTCTTCTACTTATCGGCAGAACTGCGCCAGACTATAGCCACACAATGCGAAAAGCCAGTTCGGACTGATGTCAAAATGCCAATTGAAACCAAGGTGCCCGCTCAGGCTCCGCGAACGCTAGAGGCCTGGGTCAAGCTGCTCGAGAGTGTTCGCATCCCGGTGCCGAAGCACAGCTACGACCGGGTCATGGCGGCCATCCACGATAGCCGCCGCTCGCTGCGCGACATCGCCGAACTGATGCAAGATAGCCCGGCGCTGGTGTTGTCGGTGATGCGTGAAGCCAACCACGCCACCAACGCCAGCATGGCCGAACCGGCCGAAAGCCTTGAAGTGGCCCTCAACCGGCTCGGCCTGGAGCGCAGCGAGCTGTTGCTCAAGCGCCTGCCGGCAGTGCCTGTTGAAGAAATCCCGCCGGTTCTGTGCCAGTTCCAGATGATCAGCCAGCACGCAGCACAGCAGGCCAGCGGCCTGTTCGCCAGCCGCCTGGCCCGGCTGTGGCAGGAAATCCACTGGGGTAGCCTGCTGTTCCTGTCGCCCCTCTGGCCGCTGGCACTGGCCTACCCGAAGCTGCTCGACACCTGGGAGCTGCGGGTGATCCACAAGGGTGAAGAGGCCGCCCATGTCGAGGAAGAACTGTTTGGCGTGCGCATAATGGCGCTGTGCCAGACCACGGCCGAATACTGGCGCCTGCCGCAGTGGGTGACCCAGGGTTACCGCCTGCTGCTGGAAGAGCGCGAGCAATTGGCCCAGGTGCTGAGCATCGCCCGCGACGAAGACCTGCTCAGCCAGCAACACCGCCTGGACGCAGAGCCCGGCCTGCGGCGCTGGTTCAACCAGCCGGCCAATACCGTATTGCTGGCCAACAACCTGGCCCTGGCGGCGCAGGTCGGCTGGGACAACCCGCACCTGTTACGCTGGCAGCTGCTGACCGCCCTGTACCTGCAGACTTCGCTGGAAGACGTGCAGCAGCAAGTTCACCAGCAGGCGGCCGCCAGCGCCCGTCGCCATGCCCGGCATGCACTGTTCCACCCGGCCGAGGCGCTGATATGGCCGTGGCACCAGCGCCGCCCGCACCCGGACATGCTGGCGGTGCCACCGCCCAGCAGTGAAGAGCTGGCGCGCTGGCGCACACTGTGCCAGCACCTGCTGGCGCAACCCAGCCCGTTCACCAATACCGTGCACCTGGCCACCCAGGCACAAGAGGCCCTGCTGGCCTGCGGCATGCAACGCATCATGCTGCTGAGCCTGGACAAGAGCACCGACACCCTGCGCGTGCAGCAGACCGCCGGCTTGCCCAAGGAGGCCGCGGGCCTCGCCCTGCAGGTGGCGCAGAACAAACTGCTGCAAAAGCTGATGAGCCAGGCCGGGCAGCTGCGCATCACCCCGCAGAACCACAGCCAGTTCGCCGCGCTGCTGCCAGCCCCGCTGCGCGCCCTGTTCCGCAGTGAGCATGTGCTGCTGCGCTCGCTGGCGGTGAACGATCAGGTGCTCATGCTGCTGGTGGCCGACCAGGCTTGCAGGCCCATGGCCGATATCAGCGTGCAAGCCTTCGGCAAAACCGTGCAATGCATCGAGCGGGCACTGTCGCTGTTCGCCAACCGCAAAGCCTGAGCCTTGCGCTACAATCGCTCCTCTTTCCACTCTGGAGACCGTGGATGACCGACTTTTCCGGCCTGCCCCTGGTGATCGAAGCTGCAGACCTGCTGCCGCGCCTGGATTCACCGCAGTTGATCCTGGTCGACCTGAGCAGCGCCAACCGCTATGTCTGCGGGCATATCCCCGGCGCCCGCTTTGTCGAGGGCAAGCGCACCCAGCTCGGCCAGCCACCGGCCCCTGGTCTGCTGCCGCCCCTGGGCGAACTGGAAAAACTGTTCAGCGAACTCGGCCACCGCGATGATGCCGTCTACGTGGTGTATGACGATGAAGGCGGTGGTTGGGCGGGGCGTTTCATCTGGCTGCTCGACGTGATCGGCCATACGCGCTACCACTACCTCAATGGCGGTATCCAGGCCTGGCCAGCCGACAAGCTGTCTACCGAAGTGCCCGCAAGCGGCACCGCCCCGGTGCACCTGCACCTCGACACTGCACCTACAGCCACCCGCGAGTACCTGCAAAGCCGCCTGGGCGCCGATGACCTGGTGATCTGGGACGCCCGCGCCCCACAGGAATTCAACGGCGAAAAAGTGTTGTCGGCCAAGGGCGGCCACATCCCTGGTGCGGTCAACTTCGAGTGGACCGCCGGCATGGACCTCAACGACCACCTGCGGATCCGCAGGGATATCGCCGAAGTGCTGCAAAGCCTGGGCATCACCCCCGACAAGGAGGTGGTTACCCATTGCCAGTCCCACCGCCGTTCCGGTTTCACCTATTTGGTGGCCAAGGCCCTCGGCTACCCACGCGTCAAGGCTTATGCCGGCTCGTGGAGCGAATGGGGCAACCACCCGGACACGCCTGTAGAAGTTTAAGGAACCTGCATGAAATCCCGTCTGTTCATCATCAGCCAGTACCTGCTGCCGCACCACCTGCTGTCGCGGCTGGCCGGCTGCGTCGCCGAGTGCCGCGTGCGCTGGTTCAAGAACGCCTTCACCGCCTGGTTCGCCAAGCGCTATCAGGTCGACATGAGCCAGGCGCTGGTCGAGGACCTGAGCGCCTACGAGCACTTCAACGCATTCTTCACCCGCGCCCTGAAGCCGGGCGCCCGCCCGCTGGATGAAACCCCGGGCGCCATCCTGTGCCCCGCCGACGGCGCCGTGAGCCAGCTTGGCCCGATCGAGCATGGCCGCATCTTCCAGGCCAAAGGCCATGGTTTCAGCGCGCAGGAGCTGCTGGGCGGTGACCCGGCGCTGGCCGCCCCGTTCATGGGCGGTGAGTTCGCCACCATCTACTTGTCGCCCAAGGACTACCACCGCGTGCACATGCCGCTGGCCGGCACCCTGCGCGAGATGGTCTACGTGCCGGGCCGACTGTTCTCGGTCAACCAGACCACTGCCGAAAACGTGCCCGAGCTGTTCGCCCGCAACGAGCGGGTGGTCTGCCTGTTCGACACCGAACGCGGGCCGATGGCCGTGGTGCTGGTGGGTGCGATGATCGTTGCTTCGATCGAGACCGTGTGGGCCGGCCTGGTAACGCCGCCCAAGCGTGAGCTGAAGACCTTCCGCTACGACGACGCCAGCCGTGCGCCGATCCACCTGGAGAAAGGTGCCGAGCTGGGGCGCTTCAAGCTGGGTTCGACGGCCATCGTGTTGTTCGGGCCGCAGCAGGTGAAGTGGGCCGAGAGCCTGGGTGCCGGGTCTGCCGTGCGCATGGGGCAGCAGCTGGCGGCGCCTGTGCAGGCTTGATGGCCTGATAAAGCCTGGGCCGCTTTGCGGCCCTTCGCGGGCATGCCCGCTCCCACAGAGAAGGTCGCGCTTAACCTCTAGGAGCGGGCATGCCCGCGAA
>NZ_DKJF01000077.1:18727-43030 GCF_002454615.1 Pseudomonas sp. UBA6699 | reverse complement strand
CCCGCGAAGGGCTGCAAAGCAGCCCCAGATTTCCCGATCAGCCGCGCGCGTCGCGGTCGCGCAAGCCCAACAGGTACAACACGCCATCCAGGCCCAGGGTAGAAATCGCCTGCTTGGCCGACTGGCGCACCAGCGGCTTGGCGCGGAATGCCACGCCCAGGCCGGCCAGTGCCAGCATTGGCAGGTCGTTGGCGCCATCGCCCACGGCAATGGTCTGTTCCAGTTGCAAGCCCTCATCGCTGGCCAGTTTCTGCAGCAGTTCGGCCTTGCGCTGGGCATCGACGATCGGCTCGACCGCCACACCAGTCACCTTGCCATCCACCACTTCCAGCTCGTTGGCGAACACATAGTCGATACCCAGGCGCGCCTGCACCTGGCGGGCAAAATAGGTAAACCCACCGGACAGGATGGCCGTCTTGTAACCCAGGCGCTTGAGCTCGGCGAACAGATTTTCCGCGCCTTCGGTCAGGCGCAGCGAGGCGCCGATTTCGTCCAGCACGCCCACATCCAGGCCCTTGAGCAGCGCCATGCGCTCCTTGAAACTGGCGCGGAAGTCCAGCTCGCCACGCATGGCGCGTTCGGTGATCGCCGCCACCTGCTCACCCACGCCAGCCGCCTTGGCCAGCTCGTCGATGACTTCGGCCTCGATCAGCGTCGAATCCATGTCGAATACCGCCAGGCGGCGGTTGCGGCGGAACAGGTCGTCTTTCTGGAAGGCAATGTCGACGCTCAGCGCCTGCGCCAGGGCGAAGAAATCGGCACGCAGGGCCTTGGCATCGCTCGGCACCCCACGCACGGATATCTCGACCGCCGCCTTGCCCTTGTCGGTGTCGGCGTCCAGCGCCACCCGGGCCGACAGCCGCTCGATGCGTTCGATCGTCAGGCCGTACTGGCTGATCACCGCACTGACCCGCTGCAGTTGCTCGGGGGTGATCTTGCGGCTGAGCAGGGTCACCACATGGCGCGCCTCACCATGGCCGTCGGCCCAGTGCTGGTAGTCCGCCTCGGAAATCGGCGTATAACGGGCCTGCAGGTTCAGCTCGTGGGCCTTGGCTTGCACACCCTGCAGCAGGGCAGTTGCCACTTCGTTGTCAGGGATATCGACCAGGATGCCGAACGACAGGGTGCCGTGCATGACCGCCAGGCCGATGTCGAGGATACTCACACCGCCCTGCAGCAGGACGCCGGTGATTGCCGCAGTGAGACCGGGACGGTCCTCACCGGTGATGTTGATCAGGACGATTTCGCGCACAACCTGGCTCCGACTTCGATGAAAAATGCGCATTCTACCGACTTTCCATGACCATCGGGCGCCAACGATACTTTGCCGACAAAACCCGGCTCGCTATACTCCCCCCACTTTCTTGCCATTAAGAGCCGAGCTCTGTGAACCGGCCCACGCCCGTCAAACCAGACAACTTCTTCCTGATGATCTATCGTGCCCTGAGTCAACGTCGCGTGCCGCTGGCACTGCGCATCGCCTGCACCAACATCTTCCTGGTGGCGCTGGCACTGGTGATCTATGCCTGTGTGATGGGCCTGCAGTTCAAGCAGGCCATGCACGAGCAGGCCGACGCCCTCGGCCAGAGCCTGACCACGCAAACGGCCACTTCGGCGACCGAACTGCTGGTAGCCAACGATATCCTCAGCCTCAACGTGCTGCTGGGCAACCTGGTGAAAAACCCGCTGGTGGCCCACGCGGCCATCTACAGCGTGGACAACCGCATCCTCGCCGAAGCCGGGCAACGCCCGCGCAATAGCCTGCTGGGCGAGGCCGAAGGCGTGTACCAGACCAAGATCAGCTTCCAGGACGTGGCTGCCGGGCAGCTGCGCATCAGCCTGGACATGAGCCAATTCCAGCAACCCATGCTGATCAGCCTGCAAAGCATGGGCATTCTGGCGGCCATCCTGCTGGCGCTGGCTTTGGCCCTCAGCTTGCGCCAGGGCCGCTACATCACCCTGCCATTGCTGCAGTTGCGGGTATGGCTGCGCGACCCGCAGTACTACACCCCGGCCACCGACCGCCAGGATGAAATCGGCGACATCGCCCGCCAGCTGCATGCGCGCCTGGCGCCACCGCCGCCACCAGAGCCGGAGCCAGAGCCTGAGGAAGACGACGATGAACCATTCGACGACCCGCAGCACGTCAGCCCGGCACCCAAGGCCGCGCCGCGCGCCAAGGTCGCCGCAGTGCCAGACGAGGAAGATGACGAAGCGTTCGCCGGCCTGCTCGACGACGACACTGCACCAAGAACCGCAGTGGTAGACGAGTCCGACGAACCGCACTTCAGCGCCATCCTCGCGGTGCAGCTGGGCTCCCAGGAGCAACTGCGCCGTCTGCCGCGTACCCGCCTGACCGAACTGACCGAGCGTTACCGTGACTGCCTGGAGCATGCGGCATCGCTGTACGACGGCGAAACGCACACACTCAACGATGGCAGCACCCTGGTGCTGTTCCACAGCCGCGTATGTGGTGAGGACTACCTGACTAACGCAATCTGCTGCGGCGAGCTGTTGCGCGCCCTGGGCCATGCCCTGCAGATCGAAGTGGCCGACAGCGGCATCACCTTGCAATTGCAGCTGGGCCTGGTATTGGGCAACGATCTGCACGGGCTGGAGCTGGTAGACGTGTTGATCGCCGAAAAAGCCCAGGATGCCCTGGCGTTGTCGCAGCACAGCCGCAACCTGTTGCTGGTGGAGCGGCAGATCAGCGATGACGCACTGATTCGCCAGCGCGCACGCATTCGCCCGATTGCCAGCCCTGAGGGCGCCTGCTGCGTGGAGCGCCTGCTGGAACCGTACCCTTCGATGCTGGAACGGCAACTGGCGCGCATGCACGAGCGTCGGGCCTGACAGGCTGCGCTGGGCACTGGGGCTGCCGCGCAGCCCCTTCGCAACGCCAGGCCGCGCCTACAGGGCCCGGGCCCAGCTTCGCAATGGTTTGACGCAGACATGAAAAAGCCCGCAGCATCGCGGGCTTTTTTTACACCTGGCGGTTAGGTCAGAACCGATAGACTTCCATATCGGTGCGGATCGGCGAGGCCATCGGGATCCTGGACTTTTCCGGCGCCTTCTTCACCTGCACCGGTGCAGCCGGCTTTTTCGGCGTTTCTTCAGCGATTGCCGGCTGGTTGGCCAGCGGCTTCACCGCCGTGCTCAGCTGCTCGGCCAGCTTCTGCAGCAATTGGCCCTGGGCCTGTACCTGCGACGACTCGCTGCCCTCATGTGGCTGTTCGAGGTGCACGATACGGTTGTCACGTACGCGGCCACGGCGGTCCAGCAGGCGCCACTGGGCGTCGAGGATGGCCGGTTGGTCCTTGCCCGAGTCCAGGCGGGTAATCGACAGCAGCACCTGTACATCCGGCGTGAAACCGGCCGTTGCCGGGGCCAGTACCACTCGCTGGCTGTCCAGGCGCCAGGCCAGCTGGCGCACCAGCAACTGGTCGATGTCCGACGACAGGCTACCCGCCCAACGACCGTCGGTCGCCGCGCTCAGGCTGCCATCGGCCTGGCGCTGCAGGAACGTCTCGCGCTGCAGGTAATCGGCCACCGATACCGGCCCGAGTACAACGGCCATGCCCGCACTCTGCGACGGCTGGCCAGGATCACCACTGTCGAGCTGGTACAAGGCAACAGGCTGGTGCATGGTGCACCCGCCCAGCCCCAGCAGGCCAGTCATCAACAGCGCAAGTGGAAGGCGCAGAAATTTCATCATCCCATCCAGGCGGCTGCCTACAGGCACACCGCAGTGATACATATAAATTCAAACGGGCACACGACCACGCCGGCGCCGCAAGGGCCATATCATCCGCGAAATAACCGTCCGACTCCAGTGTTTCTGCCCGGAACGGCGCTGTAATTGCCGTTCCAGACATTTCCACCGGTTACGCCGGCACTTCCACCTGCAAGCTATCGACGCGCTGGAACCCACGCGGCAGCTTGCTGCCGCGCCGGCCACGCTCGCCCTTGTAGTGTTCCAGGTCGTCGGGCTTCAGAGACAGGGTACGCTTGCCGGCCTGCAATACAAGGGTCGCCCCGTCGGCGACCACGGCCAGGTCGGTGACGAACTCTTCGCGGCTGGCGACCCGGTCGCCGGGTACACCGATGATCTTGTTGCCCTTGCCTTTACCCAGCTGTGGCAAGTCGCTGACCTTGAACACCAGCAGGCGGCCTTCGGTGGTCACCGCCGCCAGCCAGTCCTGCTCACGGTTGGCCACCGGCCGCGGCGTCATGACCTTGGCGCCGTTGGGCAGGCTGAGCAAACCCTTGCCGGCCTTGTTCTTGGCCTGCAGGTCTTCACCCTTGACGACGAAGCCGTAGCCGGCGTCGGACGCGACCACGTACAGCGCATCGTCCTCTGGCAGCAGCACGCAATCGAAGGTGGCCCCAGGCGGAGGCGTCAGGCGCCCCGTCAGCGGCTCACCCTGGCCACGCGCCGAAGGCAGGCTGTGGGCGGCCAGCGAGTAGCTGCGCCCGGTCGAGTCGATCAGCACGGCAAACTGGTTGGAGCGGCCAGCAGCAGCGGCCTTGAAGCCGTCGCCTGCCTTGTACGACAAGCCGGTCGCGTCGATGTCGTGGCCCTTGGCACAGCGTATCCAGCCTTTTTCCGACAGCACCACGGTGACCGGCTCGGTCGGCATCAGCTCGTTTTCCGACAGCGCCTTGGCTTCGGCGCGCTCGACGATTGGCGAGCGGCGGTCGTCGCCATAGGTTTCGGCATCCTTGATCAGCTCGCTGCGCACCAGCTTGCGCAGTTTGGCCTCGCTGCCCAGCAGCGCCTGCAATTTGGCTTGCTCTTTCAGCAGTTCGTCCTGCTCGCCGCGGATCTTCATCTCCTCCAAACGCGCCAACTGCCGCAGGCGGGTCTCGAGGATGTAGTCGGCCTGGATTTCGGTCAGGCCGAAGCGCGCGATCAGCGCCTGTTTGGGGTGGTCCTCGGTGCGGATGATGTGGATCACTTCATCCAGGTTGAGGAACGCGGTGAGCAAACCGTCCAGCAAGTGCAGGCGCTTCTCGACCTTGTCCAGGCGGTGCTGCAGGCGGCGACGAACGGTATGGGTGCGGAACTCCAGCCATTCCACCAGAATCGTGCGCAGGTTCTTCAGCTGCGGCCGGCCGTCGAGGCCGATGATATTGACGTTGACCCGGTAGCTGCTTTCCAGGTCGGTGGTGGCGAACAGGTGCTGCATCAGCTCGTCGGCATCCACACGGTTGGACCGCGGGATGATGACGATGCGGCAAGGGTTCTCGTGATCCGATTCGTCGCGCAGGTCGGCCACCATCGGCAGCTTCTTGGCCTGCATCTGCGCCGCGATCTGCTCCAGCACCTTGGCCCCCGACACCTGGTGTGGCAACGCGGTTACAACGATGTCGCCGTCCTCGACGCGGTACACGGCGCGCATGCGGATCGAGCCACGGCCACTTTCGTACATCTTGAGGATTTCGGCCCGCGGCGTGACGATTTCGGCCTCGGTCGGGTAGTCCGGCCCTTGAATATGCTCGCACAACTGCTCGATGGTGGCCTTGGGCTCGTCGAGCAGGCGCACGCATGCGCTGGCCACTTCACGCAGGTTGTGCGGCGGCACATCGGTGGCCATGCCCACGGCGATACCGGTGGTGCCGTTGAGCAGAATGTTGGGCAGGCGTGCCGGCAACACGGCGGGCTCCTGCAAGGTGCCGTCGAAGTTGGGCACCCAGTCGACGGTGCCCTGGCCGACTTCGCTGAGCAGCACTTCGGCATAGCGGGACAACCGCGCCTCGGTGTAGCGCATCGCCGCGAACGACTTCGGATCGTCCGGCGCACCCCAGTTGCCCTGGCCATCGACCAGTGTGTAGCGGTAGCTGAACGGCTGCGCCATCAGCACCATGGCTTCATAGCAGGCCGAGTCGCCATGGGGGTGGAACTTGCCGAGCACGTCACCGACGGTACGCGCCGACTTCTTGTGCTTGGCATCGGCATCGAGCCCCAACTCGCTCATGGCGTAGACAATGCGCCGCTGCACTGGCTTGAGGCCATCGCCGATATGCGGCAGGGCGCGGTCCATGATCACGTACATGGAGTAGTTGAGGTAGGCCTGTTCGGTGAAGTCAGCCAGTGAGCGGCGTTCTACGCCGTCCAGGCTGAGTTCCAGTGAGTCGCTCATGCGGGCCTCGTCATTTCAGGTTCTGGCGCAGCAGCATGGTGCCACCGCGCTGGGTAAATTCAAGTTGTTGCAGGGCACTCATGCCCAGTAGCACGGTGGGGCCATCCAGGCCCGGCACGACAATGGCGCGTACGTTCTGCAGGTGGATGTCGCCCAGTTGCAGGCTGGCCAGCCGCGTGCGGTAGCCCTCGGTGCGGCCATTGGCGGTACTCAGCAGCACCGGGCTGCCACGCGCCAGGTTCAGGTCACGGGCCAGCCCTTCGGGGATCGCGACGTCGGTGGCCCCGGTGTCGAGCATGAAATGCACCACCTGGCCATTGATCGCGCCATCCACCACGAAATGCCCCTGGCCATTACTCAGCAGGCGCACCTCGATGAAACCTTGGCCGTGCTCCGACTGCACCTGGCGGTTGGGGTTACGTTGGCTGTCTTCCCACTGGCCGAAAAAGCGCGTGGCCAGAAACAGCGCAGCCGCCCAGGCAAGCACCATCAGCACCCGCCCTGCGCGCTTGCCCGGTGCCTGGCTCACGGTTTGGCGCCCCAGCCGCCCTGAGGTGCCTCGAAGCGCCACACGATCGGGCGCCGCTCGCCGTCGGCACGGTCAGCGTTGTTGTTGTCCAACCCAACCCAGGCGCCTTTGCCGTCGATCACCAGCGCCTCGGCCAGGCCGAACGGCTGATCGTAGCGGCGCATCGGCTCCAGCGCCTCGGCGGCGAACGACCAGCAGCGCTCGACCTCGCCGCTGTCAGCGTCCCGCCGGCATATCCGGTAGGCGTTGCGCTCAAGGGTGAACAGCTTGCCCTCGAACCAGGCGAGGTCGGAAAAGTCGCGCGACAGGGCCCGGGCCTCTGGCATTTGCGGCGGCTGCATCTCGACCCCAGCCTCGCTCAGCAGCACGCAACCGCGCCCGCAGGTCCATACCGACTGCTGCCGTTCGATGGCCACCAGGCCACGGCGCTCGCGCTCGGCCGCCAGCCACAGGCGGTCACCCGCCGGGTTGATTGCCAGCCCTTCGAACAGCGCATTGAAGTTCAGCAGCATGCCACTGGCCCGCGCCTGACGGACCATGGCCGGGTCGATCTTGAGCCAGTCGGGCTCACCTTCGGGCGGCAGTTGCAGCACCGCAGCGTTTGCCTCGCTGACCAGGTACAGGTTGTTTGCCTGGTCGCAGGTGATGCCTTCAAAGTCCAGCGCCCCGCCGCGAATGTACGACGCCGCCCAGTTGCGTGACTTCAGGCCCCACGGCAGGCCGCTTTCCGGCACCGGCGGCGCAGTGAAGACAAGCGCCTGCGCGCGCCAGGTAGCGCTCTGCTGGTCGAAGCGGTAGATGCGGTCATCGTCGCGGTCGGACACACCCCACAACGCCCCCCGGCAGAACGCCAGGCCAGACAGGTTGCCACCGCGCATACCGTCTATCGGGTGCTCGGCAGTCATCTTCAGCTCTGGCCAGTCGCCCGCCAGGCCCGGCAGCGCAACCAGCGCCAGCCAGGCCGCCAGAAGCAGACGAATCAAACCATGACCTCGGCGAGGTTACCTTTGGTTTCCAGCCAGTTCTTGCGGTCACCGGCGCGCTTCTTGGCCAGCAGCTTGTCCATCAGCTCGCAAGTCGCCTGCACGTCATCCAGGGTCAGTTGCACCAGGCGCCGGGTATTCGGGTCCATGGTGGTTTCACGCAGTTGTGGCGGGTTCATTTCGCCCAAACCCTTGAAGCGGGTGACTTGGGGTTTGCCGCGCTTCTTCTCGGCCACCAGGCGGTCGAGAATGCCGTCACGCTCGGCTTCGTCGAGGGCATAGTAGATTTCCTTGCCCAGGTCGATGCGGTACAGCGGCGGCATGGCCACATACACGTGCCCGGCCTCGACCAGTGCACGGAAGTGCTGCACGAACAGCGCGCACAACAGCGTGGCAATGTGCAGGCCGTCGGAGTCGGCGTCGGCGAGGATGCAGATTTTGCCATAGCGCAGTTGCGCCAGGTCGGTGACACCGGGGTCGACGCCGATGGCCACGGCAATGTTGTGCACTTCCTGGCTGGCCAGGACTTCGCCGCCGTCCACTTCCCAGGTGTTGAGGATCTTGCCGCGCAGCGGCAGGATGGCCTGGAATTCCTTGTCCCGGGCCTGCTTGGCCGAGCCACCGGCCGAGTCACCCTCGACCAGGAACAGCTCGGCACGCATCGGGTCCTGACCGGCGCAGTCGGCCAGCTTGCCGGGCAATGCCGGGCCCTGAGTGATGCGCTTGCGCTCGACCTTCTTGCTGGCCTTGAGGCGGCGGCCGGCATTGCTGATGGCCAGCTCCGCCAGTTGCATGCCCAGTTCAGGGTGGGCGTTGAGCCACAGGCTGAAGGCATCCTTGACCACGCCAGAGACGAATGCCGCCGCCTCGCGTGAAGACAGCCGCTCTTTGGTCTGCCCGGAGAACTGCGGGTCCTGCATCTTCATCGAGAGGACGAAAGTGATGCGCTCCCAAACGTCTTCCGGTGCCAGCTTGACCCCGCGCGGCAGCAGGTTGCGGAATTCGCAGAACTCGCGCATGGCATCCAGCAGGCCCTGGCGCAGGCCATTGACGTGGGTACCACCCTGGGCGGTAGGGATCAGGTTGACGTAGCTTTCCTGGATGCTGTCGCCGCCTTCGGGCAGCCACAGCAAGGCCCAGTCCACCGCTTCCTTGTTACCGGCCAGGCTACCGCAGAACGGCTCATCGGGCAGGCGCTGGAACTCGTTGACCGAATCGACCAGGTAGGAACGCAGGCCATCCTCGTAGTGCCATTCGACCTTCTCGCCGCTGGCCTTGTCCTCGAAGCTGACCAGCAGGCCTGGGCACAGCACGGCCTTGGCCTTGAGCACGTGCTTGAGACGGCTGATGGAGAATTTCGGCGAATCGAAATACTTGGGGTCGGGGCTGAAATACACGCTGGTGCCGGTGTTGCGCTTGCCGACCGAACCCACAACTTCCAGCTCGCTGGCCTTGAAGCCGTCGGCGAAGGTCATCTGGTACTCGTTGCCGTCGCGTTTGACACGCACGCGCACCTGGGTCGACAGGGCGTTGACCACCGAGATGCCAACGCCGTGCAAGCCACCGGAGAACTGGTAGTTCTTGTTGGAGAACTTGCCGCCGGCGTGCAGCTTGGTCAGGATCAGCTCGACCCCGGACACGCCCTCTTCGGGGTGAATGTCCACCGGCATGCCACGGCCGTCGTCGCTGACTTCCAGCGAGTGGTCGGCATGCAGAATGACCTGCACGGAGCGGGCGTGACCGGCCAGGGCTTCGTCGACACTGTTGTCGATCACTTCCTGGGCCAGGTGGTTGGGGCGGCTGGTGTCGGTGTACATGCCCGGCCGCTTGCGGACCGGGTCAAGGCCCGAGAGGACTTCGATGGCGTCTGCGTTATAGGCGCTAGCGCTGGGATTGGCCATAGGGTCTCGTCGTCAGTCTGGTGAGTGCAAAAAAGTCAAAATACAGAAAAATCGAGCGCTGCATACTGCCCACGCGCAATACCGGCAAACGCCAGCAGGGCCGGCAGGCGCTCGGCAAAGCCCTGGAAACTGTGGTCACCACCGGCCTGGATGCGCAGGGCACAAGCACGGTAATAACGTTCGGCATGGCGGTAATCCAGGGTTTCGTCGGCGGTTTGCAGCCACACCTGATAGCGGCTGGCATCGACCGGCGCTGGCACTTCCAGCTCGGCCAGGGCCTGCACGTGGTCCAGGGTCAGCTCCCAGGTTTCATCGGTGTAGTGGTTGCGCTGGGTACCCAGGTAGCCGTCAAAGTGCTTGTGCGGGGTAACCGCCGGGTTGACCAGCAAGGCCTTGAGGCCATGGCGCTCCGCCAGACAGGTGGCATAGTAGCCGCCGAGCGAACTGCCCACCAGTAATGGCGCGCCCAGTTCGGCGATGGCTGCCTCAAGCTGGGCGATGGCCTGGCGTGGGTGATGGTGCAAGGCGGGCACCCGCAGTTGGTCGGCCAGGCCGAGCCGCTGCATGACCGCTTCGAGCTGGCGCGCCTTGGTGGAAAGCGGCGAGCTGTTGAAGCCATGGATATAGAGGATGGAACCCGACATGCTGCCCCCGGAATCTGTGGCTTCGCGCCTGATGATGCGGGCGCAGGGACGCGCAGTGTAGCGCGTTCGCCGGGTTTTGACGCAGCGTCACGGGTTTCGCAACAATTTCTTCACCATAGCCCGCTGCAACAGGGCACCCTGTAGGAGCGGCCTTGTGTCGCGAAGGGGGGTGCGAAGCGCCCCCCAGAATTTCAGCTTCGCCGCAGACATTGTCGGGGCCGCTTTGCGGCCCTTTCGCGACACAAGGCCGCTCCTACAGTTGAACGCGCAACCCGCTCAATAACCTGGGCTATCGAAGTCGAGCTTCACTTCAAAGTCCCACGCCCGCTCCACCCCGGTCTCCAGCCGCCCGTCGGCATGCAGGCGCAGCCAGCGGTACCCAGGCTGCTCTTCGCTCACATTGAAGTCCTCGCTGCGGGCCGCGAACTGAATGCAGGTCGAAGGCGTAGCCAGCAGGCGCCGACCATCGCGCACTTCATCCCACTCCTGATGAACGTGCCCCCACAGCAATGCCCGCACCTGTGGGTAACCTCCAATGATGTCAAACAGCGCCTGGGCATTGCGCAAGCCGATCGGGGCGATCCAGGCGCAGCCGATGTCTACCGGTTGATGGTGGAAACACACCAGGCAATGGCGCCCGCCCGCCCCTTTCAGCGCGGCCTCCAGCACTGCCAGCTGGTCATCCCCCAGCAAGCCATGTGTGGCGCCGTGCACCGCCGTGTTGAGCATCACAATACGCCAGGCGCCGATATCGGTCACCGCCTGTACCAACTCCGGCGCCACTTCGGCCATGATCCGGGCCTCATCATGGTTGCCCGGCAGCCAACGGCTTGGTACGCCAAACGGCGCAGTCAGCTCACGAAAAGCTTCATAAGAAGCAACGCTGGCATCCTGGGACAAATCGCCCGTGCACAACAGCAAGTCGACAAGCGGCTGCTCGCGCCGCACCTGGGCTACCACATGGCCCAAACTTTCACGGGTCTTGAGGCCCAGCATGCTGCCGGCCGGGTCGGCGAAAAGATGGGCGTCGGTCAGTTGCACCACATGTACTGGGCGCGGGTGGTCTGCATGCATGTCAGCGAACGCTTGCCAGTTCGTGGCCACAGGCCAGGCAGTGACTCAGCCATTCACCGAGGAACAGGTTGAGCTGGGCCTTTTCGTCTGGCTGGTGCATGGCCTCGTTCGGGTAAGGGTAGATGCTGCGCAGGCGCCGGGCATGTTCGGCGCTGATCACTTCGGCCATGCGCGCATCGTGATACACCTGCACCTCCAGGTGCGGCACCGGCAGCCACGGCAAGCTGTGCTCCTGACGTATATGCAGGGTGGTGGTGTACGGGCAGGCCAGCACCACGTCGAGCACCAGCACGCCAAGCATCTGGTCGCCCTGGGTCATACCGATGCGGCGCGAGCTCTGGGTGGTACGCATGTCCGGCAGCAAGCGCATCAGCCGGGCATAGTTGGCCTCACAGGCAGCCTGCAGCCCGGCCAGGTCGACTCGATAGCGCTCGCGCAGCAGGTTCACTTCCACATACCTCGTACTTCGTCACGGTTCAGCGCCAGCCATTGCAAGCCGATGATGGTCGCCGCGTTGCAGATGCGCCCATCGCGCACGGCCTGCAAGGCATCTTCGAACGACCAGACCCGCACGCGAATGTCTTCACCCTCGGCCTCCAGGCCATGCAGCCCGCCTGCCCCTTCGCTGCTGCAGTGGCCAAGGAACAAGTGCACGTATTCATCGCTGCCGCCTGGCGACGGGAAGTAGCGGGTCATCGGCCACAGGGCACTGAAAGTCAGGCCCGCTTCTTCTTCGGCTTCGCGGTGGGCGACTTCCTCGGGTTGCTCGTCCTTGTCGATCAGCCCGGCGACCATTTCGATCAGCCAGGGGTTTTCGGCCTTGCCCATTGCACCGACGCGGAACTGTTCGATCAGCACCACTTCATCGCGCAGCGGGTCGTAGGGTAGTACACACACCGCATCGTGACGCACGAACAGTTCACGGCTGATCTCGCGCCCCATGCCGCCCGCAAACAGCTCGTGGCGCAAGTGCACTTTGTCGAGCTTGTAGAAGCCCTGGAAGCAGTTTTCCCGCTTGACGATCTCGACCGCCCTGGGCACTGAGTTCAACGTGTCTGACATGGAAATCCTCGCTACCTCAATCACAGCATCGCGCCATCCTACTCCGCACGCCAGCGCGTTTCACCCCTTTCCAGCAACCATTCGCACAGTCGGGACAGCACGTGCGCACTCTGTTAGCTTAGTGGCGAACCGAAGGCCGCGCAGACGGTCAAAGGCCGACTTTTCCCTGTTTTTGCAAGGATCATCATGACCATTGTCAAACTGACTTCCGTGGCCGTGCTGGCACTCGCTCTGGGCGCCTGCCAGAGCCTGTTCACGCCCAACTACCGGACCCCGCTAGAGGTCAAACGCGACGCCTGGGAGCATGTAAAACCCGGTTGCAGCGAAAGCGATTGCCCGCTGGTGAACATCGACATGGTGCACTTCCCGGCCCTGCCCAAGCTTGACGGCATCGTCGAAAAGCGCTTGCTGCAACTGACCGAAGACAATCAGCATGGCACCGCGCCGGCCACCCTGCAGGCCTATGAACAGCAATACCTGGCCAGTGCCGACAAACGTAACAGCAGCTACCTGCAAGCCAAGGTACGCGAGCAGCATGACGGCCTGGTGATCATCGAACTGTCCAGCTACCTGGACAGCGGTGGCGCACACGGCATGCCTGGGCGTGGTTTCATCAACTACTCCCGCAAGCTGGACAAGGTGCTGACCCTGCAGGACATGCTGCTGCCTGGCCAGGAAGAGACGTTCTGGAAAACCGTCGAAGAGTCGCACCGCGCCTGGCTGATGAGCGTGGGCATGGACAAGGACGCCGAGTTCGTCAAGACCTGGCCGTTCAAGAAGTCGCCGCACATCGCCCTGACGTACGGCGCACTGGTGGTCAAGTACGAGGTCTATGCCATCGCGCCCTATTCCATGGGCCACGTGGAACTGAAGATCCCCTACCCGCGCCTCAATGGCGTGCTCAAGCCGGAACTGTTCCCCGGCCGCGGCTGAGGCTCAACAGCCCGTGCAGCACACCTGCCAGCAGCAATGCTGGCAGGGTGGCGCCCAGCTCGGGTGCATTGGCGGCAATCAGGTGGTAGGCCGCCACCCCTACGAACCAGGCCAGTAGCGCCTGCCAGTGCAAACCCTTGACCTGTACCGGCAGGCCACGGCGACGCACGACATAGTGGTCCACCAGCACTACGCCGAACAGCGGCGCAAACACCGAACCGATCAGCAACAGGAAGTTCTCGTACTGAGCCAATGGCGCCAGCAAGGCGATCAGGGTGCACAGCACGCCGATGGCCAGTGCCAGGTGCTCCACCTTCAACGGCAGCAGCACCCCGGTGGAGACCGCCGCCGAGTGGATGTCGGCGAATGCCTTTTCCGACTCGTCGAGCAGAATCAGCAGCAACGGAACCCCCATGCCGGCGCCAGCCAAGGCCAGCAACAACGCATTGACTTCGCCACTGGCGGCGAAGGCCAGGGTGTAGGCCACGCCCAGGCTCATCAGCCAGGTATTGCCGATGAAGTAGCCCAGCACGGTACCGCCGAACACGTGCCTGCCATTGCGGGCGAAACGTGAATAGTCGGCGATCAGCGGCAGCCACGACAGCGGCATGGCAATGACGATGTCGAAGCCTACTGCCAGCGACATCGAGCCATCCCCGGCGCGCCCCCACAACTCAGCCAGGTCGGCCTTGGCGAACAAGTTCCAGGTCAGCCAGACGCAGGCCCCCAGCAGCAACCAGATACCCCAGGCGCGCAACACCTTGCGCACGAACGCCAGTGGCCCGCTCACCGCCAGCAAGGTCGCCAGGGCACCAAAGCACAGGGTCCACAGCATCGGGCTGTTCCAGGCACTGTGCTCACCGAACGCACGTGCGCCCAGCAGGCTGGCGGCATCGCGCATGACGATGATCTCGAACGCCCCCCAGCCCACCAGTTGCAGCAAATTGAGCACCGCCGGCAAGCGCGTGCCATGGCTGCCCAGGCTGAGCTTCAGGGTGCCCATGGCCGACAGCCCGGTGTCACTGCCGATGACCCCGGCGGCGCCCAGCAACAGCACGCCCACGCCGGTGCCCAGGGCAATGGCCAGTACGGCGCCAGCAAGGCCCAGGCCCGGCGCGAGCATGGCGCCGACTTGCAGCACCATCAGGCCGATGCCCAGGGAAAACCAGAGGGAGAACAGGTCACGCGCGCCGAAGATGCGCTGGTGGGTGGGGACCGGGTGGTCGGGGGAGAACGGGCTGGGTGATGTCATGGTGGGCGCTCGCCGGCAATGTTGTTGGTGTTCCTGGCGAGGACTTCGTCCTCGTATCGCGACGCAAGGCCGCTCCCACAAAAAACGCCCTGGCCTTGAGCCTGGTGCGGTTACTGCGGGAGCCGGCCCCAGCGTTCTCAGACCTTGTGGTACAGCTGGCTGCCTTCCTGGCGGAACCGCTCGGCCTGCTCACGCATGCCTTGCTCGACCGTGACGTCCACGGTGTCGATCTTGGCGGCGTACTCCCGCACTTCCTGGGTGATCTTCATCGAGCAGAACTTCGGCCCGCACATCGAGCAGAAGTGCGCGACCTTGGCCGACTCCTTGGGCAGCGTCTCGTCGTGGTAGGCGCGGGCAGTGTCAGGGTCGAGGCCGAGGTTGAACTGGTCTTCCCAGCGGAACTCGAAGCGCGCCTTGGACAGGGCGTTGTCGCGGATTTGTGCGCCGGGGTGGCCTTTGGCAAGGTCGGCAGCATGCGCGGCGATCTTGTAGGTGATGATGCCGGTCTTGACGTCATCCTTGTTCGGCAGGCCCAGGTGCTCCTTGGGCGTCACGTAGCAGAGCATGGCGCAGCCGAACCAGCCGATCATTGCCGCACCAATGCCCGAGGTGATGTGGTCATAACCCGGGGCGATATCGGTGGTCAGTGGGCCGAGGGTATAGAACGGCGCCTCGTCGCAGCATTCCAGCTGCTTGTCCATGTTCTCCTTGATCAACTGCATCGGCACGTGGCCAGGGCCTTCGATCATGCACTGCACGTCATGCTTCCAGGCAATCTTGGTCAGCTCGCCAAGGGTTTCCAGCTCACCGAACTGCGCAGCGTCGTTGGCGTCGGCGATCGAGCCGGGGCGCAGGCCATCGCCCAGCGAGAAGCTGACGTCGTAGGCCTTCATGATTTCGCAGATTTCGTCGAAGTGGGTGTAGAGGAAGTTTTCCTTGTGATGGGCCAGGCACCACTTGGCCATGATCGAGCCGCCACGGCTGACGATGCCCGTGACCCGCTTGGCGGTCAGCGGCACGTAGCGCAGCAACACCCCGGCATGGATGGTGAAGTAGTCCACACCCTGCTCGGCCTGCTCGATCAGGGTGTCGCGGAACAGCTCCCAGGTCAGGTCCTCGGCCACCCCGTTGACCTTTTCCAGGGCCTGGTAGATCGGCACGGTACCAATCGGCACCGGCGAGTTGCGGATGATCCACTCGCGGGTCTCATGGATGTGCTTGCCGGTGGACAGGTCCATGACCGTGTCCGACCCCCAGCGGATGCCCCAGGTCAGCTTGGCCACCTCTTCCTCGATGGACGAGCCCAGGGCGCTGTTACCGATATTGCCGTTGATCTTCACCAGGAAATTACGGCCGATGATCATCGGCTCCAGCTCCGGGTGGTTGATGTTGGCCGGGATGATCGCACGGCCACGGGCAATTTCCTGGCGCACGAATTCGGGGGTGATCTCTTTCGGAATGTTGGCACCGAAGCTATGCCCGGCATGTTGCGCGTCGAGCAGGCCGGCGGCGCGCGCCTCCTGCAGCTTCATGTTCTCGCGGATGGCCACGTATTCCATCTCGGCGGTAACGATGCCCTGGCGGGCATAGTGCATTTGCGAAACATTGGCGCCGGCCTTGGCCCGGCGCGGGTTGCGCACGTGGGCAAAACGCAGCTTGGCCAGCTCGGCGTCGTTCAGGCGCTGCTGGCCGAAGTCGGAGCTCAGCCCGGCCAGGCGCTCGGTGTCGCCACGCGCGTCGATCCAGGCCGACCGCACGTCGGCCAAGCCTTTGCGCACGTCGATGATCACACTGGGATCGGTGTAGGGGCCGGAGGTGTCGTAGACCAGTACCGGGGCATTGGACTCGCCACCGAAATCGGTCGGCGTATCGGCCAGGCTGATTTCCCGCATGGGTACGCGGATATCCGGGCGCGAGCCCTGCACATAGACCTTGCGCGAACGCGGGAACGGTTGCACGGACTGCTGATCGACTTGCGCCGATTCGCTGAGGTTGATCGTTTTTTCTTGTTGGGTCATCACAGGCTCTCCAGACGGCTTCCTAGCAGTGGAATGTCGGGGTGAACCTGAATGGCGCGGACGCATCCATTAGTGGATGCAGTGCCGGATATGGGGGTGCCTTGAAGCTGCATGCAGCTGTGACAATCCCGGACCTGGCACAAGAGGCTCCCCGGGAAGGCGAGCAATCTTGTTCCCTACGCAGGCGCTAACCTGATCAGGTTCAACGGGATCCGCACCTCTGCGATCTCAGCCTTTGCTTCAAGGCACCCCGACAAGAACCTGCGCAGTCTAGACTGCTGTGGTCGGCAAAGCCAAGCGGGTTTCTGCGCAGATGATGAAAGGCGCGCCCGGCGATTGTTGCCGGGGGGCACATGGCACTAAACTGGCGCATCGCCAAATACTCAACGGTTCAGTAATTCAATTTCGTACAAGGATTGCCTTTATGCTGCGCAAACTCTCACTGGCAATAGCCGTGTCTTGTGCGTCCAACGGAGTGGCCTGGGCAGCGGACGCGCCCCAGACGGTCAAGACCGACCTGGTCAGCGTGTACCAGGAAGCGGTCGACAACAACGCCGACCTGGCAGCAGCACGCGCCGACTACGGCGCACGCCGTGAGGTGGTACCGCAGGCCCGCGCCGGCTTGCTGCCGAACCTGTCGGCCGGGGCCGAGATGATGAATACCCGCACCAAGCTGGACGAGCCGTCGATTACCTCCAACCGCAGCGGCAACGCCTGGAGTGCAACCCTGGCGCAGCCCATTTTCCGCGCCGACCGCTGGTTCCAGTTGCAGGCCGCCGAGGCGGTCAACGAACAAGCCGCCCTGGAGCTGTCGGCCACTGAGCAGAACCTCATCCTGCAAACGGCCCAAAGCTACTTTGCCGTGCTGCGCGCCCAGGACAACCTGGCCGCGACCAAGGCGGAGGAAGCCGCGTTCAAGCGCCAGCTCGACCAGTCCAACGAACGCTTCGATGTCGGCCTGTCGGACAAGACCGACGTGCTGCAGTCGCAGGCCGGCTACGACACTGCCCGGGCCAACCGGATCATCGCCGATCGCCAGGTACAGGATGCCTTCGAAGCGTTGGTAACGCTGACCAACCGAGAGTACAGCTCGATCCAGGGTGTGGTGCATAGCCTGCCAGTGCAGGTACCTACGCCGAACGATGCCAAGGCCTGGGTGGAAACGGCCGGGCGCCAGAACCTCAACCTGCTGGCCACCAACTATGCGGTGTCTGCCGCCGAAGAAACCCTGCGCCAGCGCAAGGCCGGCCATGCACCCACCCTGGATGCAGTGGCCAAATACCAGAAGGGTGACAACGACAGCCTCGGCTTTACCAACCCTGCTCCCCAACAGAACGTTCGCTACAGCGGCGACGTCGAGCAGACCAGTATCGGCCTGCAACTGAACATCCCGATCTACAGCGGCGGCCTGACCAGCTCGCAGGTACGCGAGGCTTACCAGCGCCTGAGCCAGAGCGAACAGCAGCGCGAGAGCCTGCGCCGCCAGGTGGTGGAGAACACCCGCAACCTGCACCGCGCGGTGAACACCGACGTGGAACAGGTCCAGGCACGCAAGCAGTCGATCATCTCCAACCAGAGTGCGCTGGAAGCGACTGAAATCGGCTACCAGGTCGGCACCCGCAACATCGTCGACGTGCTCGATGCCCAGCGCCAGCTGTACACCTCGGTGCGCGACTACAACAACAGCCGCTACGACTATATTCTCGACAACCTGAGCCTCAAGCAGGCCGCAGGCACCCTGAGCCCACAGGATCTACAGGACCTGGGGCGGTACCTGAAGGCCGACTACAACCCGGACAAGGACTTCTTGCCACCGGATCTGGCGGCTGCTGCAGCCAAGAACTTCGAGCGCCGCCCTTGAATTCAGGGAGCACGCGGACAGTGTAGGAGCGGCCTTGTGTCGCGAAAGGGCCGCACAGCGGCCCCGACAATCTTGCGGTCGTGCGAAAATCCCGGGGGCGCTGCGCCCCCCTTTCGCGACACAAGGCCGCTCCCACAGGGATCGCGCCGCTGCGAATATCAGCGCATTAGCGCAGCCAGCCCATCAAGCAAACGCTGCAATGCACCTTGGTTGGCCTGCATCACCGCCCTGCCCGCCGCGCCCATGCGCTGGGCATCCTGCGGTAACTCGACCAACCGCCGCACGGCCTCGGCCAGCCCGTCGGCATCGTCCACCTGCTGCAACGCCCCTGCCTCTACCAGCATTGCGCTGATTTCGAGGAAGTTGAACACGTGCGGCCCCATGATCACCGGCAAGGCCAGTGCTGCCGGCTCCAGCGGGTTGTGCCCGCCGGTCGGCACAAGGCTGCCGCCCACGAAGGCGATATCGGCCAGCGCATACAGAAACAGCAATTCGCCCATGGTGTCGCCCAGCAATACCCGGGTTTGTGCGTCGACGGGCGCGCCAGTGGAGCGGCGAATGGTGCTGAACCGTTCGCTGCAAAGCGCATGCACCGCATTGAACCGCTCAGGGTGGCGCGGCACCAGGATCAGCAAGGCATCGCCATGCACCTGCAACAACTGCTGATGCGCCTGCAGCACCAGCGCATCCTCCCCCTCATGGGTGCTGGCAGCAATCCACACCGGGCGCTGCGTGGCGCCCCATTGCTCGCGCAACCCCCGAGCCCGTGGCAACAGCTGCTCATCGACCTTCAGGTCGAACTTGATCGAGCCGGTCACCTGCACGCAGTGCGGGCGGGCGCCCAGTTCACTAAAGCGTTGCGCCTCGGTTTCGGTCTGCACGGCAATCAGGTTCATCTCCGCCAACATCGGCCGCGTCAGCCTGGCAAAGCGCCCATAGCCACGGGCCGAGCGCGCAGAGAGGCGGGCATTGGCCAGTGCCACCGCAATACCGCGCTTGGCGCACTGATGAATATGGTTGGGCCACAGCTCGGTTTCCATGATGATGCCCAGTTTCGGCTGCACATGGTCGAGGAAGCGCCGCGCCGCCCACGGCAGGTCGTAGGGCAGATAACAGTGCTGCACACGGGGTTCGTCGGCGAACATGGCGCGAATGCGCTCGGAACCGGTAGGGGTCATACAGGTGAGCGTGATCGGCAGTTGCGGGTAGGCCTTGAGCAAGGCGCGCACCATCGGCGCCGCGGCAATGCTTTCGCCGACCGACACCGCGTGCACCCAGATACCGCCCTGGCGCATGGCCGGCAGCCTGAAGGCAAACCGCTCGGCGATACGCTGGCCATAGGCCGGCGCCTTGCGTGCACGAAGGTACAGGCGCAGCGCGACCAGCGGCAGGCCCAGGTGAAAGAGCAAGGTATAGAGGGTTCTGTTCATGGCAGCGGAGTTTACCCGATCGCGCGCAAGTGCACTGCAAAGCGCTCGGCCAACCATTGCGCAGCAGGGCCCAGGGGTTCATCACGGCGCCAGGCCAGTTCCGCCACCAACGCCGGTGGGCGCCACTCACTGTCCAGCTCCACCATGTGCGTCTGGTATGTGGGGTACTGCACGACATGCCGTGGCAACCAGGCCCAGCCGAGGCCGCGCATCAACAGCTCCGCCAGGACGTAGAAGCTGTCGGCACGCCACACCTGCGGGCTGATGGCCTCGCCGCCGGGGTAACCGCTTTGCTGCGGGGTGATCAGCAATTGACGATGGCGGGCCAGCTGTTGGCGAGTGACCCGGCCACGACCCGCCAGCGGGTGGTCGACCGCACAGACCGTGACCATTTCCACGCTGCCCAGGGCGCGCCGCTCCAGGGTTGCCGGGATGCTCTCGTGGTGAAAGAACAGCCCCAGGTCGGCGCGCCGCTCGACCAGTTTGCGCGCCACATCACCCTGGGCCCCGCTGGCCAGTTGCACCTCCAGCAGCGGAAAGTGGCTGGCCAATTCATCGAGGCTGTCAATCACCGGCTGGTAGGGCATGGCTTCGTCCTGCGCCACGCGCAGCAAGGCCTCCTGCCCGCGCATCAACGCCAGCGCACGGCCATCCAGGCGTTCGCACTGGCGCAGCAGTTCACGGGCATCTTCCAGCAGCGCGCTGCCGTTTTGCGTCAGTTTCGGCTGCCGGCCACTGCTGCGCTCGAACAGGGTGACGCCCAGGTCGGTTTCCAGCAAGGCGACCGCGCTGCTGATCGCCGACTGGGCCTTGCGCTGTTCACGGGCCACGGCAGAGAAAGAGCGCAATTCTGCAACGCGCACAAAAGTTCGCAGTTGTTCGAGGTTCCACTGCTCGGCCATTGGCCTATCTCCAAAATTGATAGGTAATGACTTTACCGCATCCAGGTTGAGCCTAGAATGCCCGCCAGAACCGGAGGATCCCACCATGAATGCCTACACCTATCTCGCCATTGCCATCTGCGCCGAAGTCATCGCCACTGCTTCGATGAAAGCGGTAAAAGGCTTGAGCACGCCGTTGCCGCTGCTGCTGATGGTGGTGGGCTACGGCTTTGCGTTCTGGATGCTCACCCTGGTCGTGCGCAGCATTCCGGTGGGTATTGCCTATGCCATCTGGTCGGGGCTGGGCATTGTGCTGATCAGTGTGGCGGCGCTGGTGATCTACGGGCAGAAGCTGGATGTGCCGGCGATGCTGGGGATGGCGATGATTGTCGGCGGGGTGGTGGTGATTCAGCTGTTCTCCAAGACCACTGGGCATTGAGCTGTGCCCCGCGAGGCAAGCCAGCGCCCACGGGGTAGCACTGGCCGGGTTTGCCGGCGGTAGGGCCCGCTGGGGGATACCCTGTATACTTGCCAGCTGTCCCAGTCTTCGAGGTACCGCCATGCCATCTGCCATTTCCACTGACGTGCTGATCGTCGGCGCCGGGGTCGCAGGCCTCTGGCTCAACGCACGCCTGCGCCGCATGGGGTATTCGACAGTGCTGGTGGAGCGCGCCAGCCTTGGCGGTGAGCAGACTATCAAGTCCCAGGGCATTATCCATGGCGGCACCAAGTACGCCCTGCACGGTGCCCTGACCGGCGCGTCGGAAGCCATTGCCGACATGCCGCGCCGCTGGCGCGAAGCCTTGAGCGGCAGCGGCGAGCTGGATCTTGCCGGCACCCGCCTGCTGTCCGATGCCCACTACCTGTGGTCGCCAGGCACCCTGGCCGGCAACCTCACCAGCTTCTTTGCCAGCAAGGCCGTGCGCGGCCGGGTCGATCAGGTAAAGGGCGAGCAACTGCCACCCGCCCTGCAAGACCGCGCGTTCAAAGGCAAGGTCTACCGCCTGGCTGAACTGGTCATCGACGTGCCCAGCCTGCTGGCCAACCTGGCCGAACTGGCAGGTGACAGCCTGCTGGCTGGCGAGCACATCGAACCGCTGCGCGAAGGTGAAGAACTGGTCGGCCTGCGCGTGGACGGCCGTGACATCCGTGCGCAACGCATCGTACTCAGCGCCGGCGCCGGCACCGCCGACCTGCTGCATGCCGTGGGGCTGCAGCAGCCGGCCATGCAAACCCGCCCGTTGCACATGGTGCTGGCCAAAGGCGCCAACCTCAAACCGCTGTACGCACACTGCCTGGGCAGTGGGCCAAAGCCCAGGGTCACCATCACCACCCACCCCGCGGCCGATGGCCAGTGGGTCTGGTACCTGGGTGGCGACCTGGCCGAAGCCGATGGCGTCGCCCGCGAGCCTGCGGCACAAATAGCCGCCGCTCAGAAGGAAATCGCCAGCCTGCTGCCCTGGATTGACCAAAGCCAACTGCACTGGGCCACACTGCGGGTCGACCGCGCAGAACCGGCACAGTCCGGCCTGGTACGCCCAGACAACGCCTTCCTCGCCGAGCAACACCGCCTGCTGGTGGGCTGGCCAACCAAACTGGCGCTGGCACCGGACTTCAGCGACCGCGTCATCAGCCATCTGCAACGCGACGGGATCCGCCCACAGGCGCATGCCGAGCTAGGCGACCTGCCTCGGCCGGTGCTGGGTGTGCCGGCCTGGGAGCGCCTGCTGCCATGAGCCTGCCCACCCTGCACGGTTTGCACCGCCCGCTGGGCAGCACCGGCTTTCAGGTTTCGCCACTCGGCCTGGGTACGGTCAAGCTGGGCCGCGATCAGGGCGTGAAATACCCCAAAGGGTTCACCATCCCCAGCGACGACGAAGCCCGCATGCTGCTGGCCCAGGCCCGCGAACTGGGCATCAACCTGATCGATACCGCCCCCGCCTATGGCCGCAGCGAGGAACGCCTGGGCCCGCTACTGCGCGGCCAGCGCGACGCGTGGGTGATCGTGAGCAAGGTCGGGGAAGAATTCGACAGTGGCCAGTCACATTTCGACTTTACCGCCGCCCACACCCGCCGCTCGGTGGAGCGCAGCCTGCGCCGCCTGGAAACCGACCGCATCGACCTGGTGCTGGTGCATTCCGACGGCAACGACCTGGCCATTCTTGAGCAGCAAGAGGTGTACCAGACGCTGGCCGCGCTCAAACAAGAGGGCAAGATCCTTGGCTACGGCCTGTCCGGCAAAACCGTCGCCGGCGGCCTGAAAGCCCTGGAACAAGGCGATTGCGCCATGGTCACCTACAACCTCAGCGAGCAGGCAGAACGGCCGGTGCTGGACTACGCTGCCGAGCACGGCAAGGCCATCCTGGTGAAAAAGGCGCTGGCCAGCGGGCACCTTTGCCTGGCGCCGGGTGTCGACCCTGTGAAGGCCAGTTTCGAACTGCTGTTCGCCCACCCGGGCGTCAGCAGTGCTATCGTCGGCACCATCAACCCGTTGCACCTGGCCCATAACGTGGCCACCGTTGCCCGCATCCTGGGCCAGCACTGAGTTACCCACGGCCCCCGGGGCCTGGAAACTGACCCGACGCAAGGAGGAGCCTCGTGGCGCGAACGCTGATCCGCAAGAACCCGAGCAACTTCAAGACACTGCCATTGCACGTCGAGGCGAGCGCCGAAGGGCTGATTTACCAGAGCATCGGCATGCCGCTGAATTTCGCCCAGACCCAACAGCGGCGCAAAGCCATCGAACTGCCCGACCCGCAGCGCTTCGTGGCCGAACTGGCAAACCTGGGCGTATCGGTGCGCCTGACGCTGCATTGGCAGAACCGCGATTACTGGGTGCTGGTGCGCCAGCGCCGGCAAGACCGGGGCGATGTCGTATTGAAACTGATTTCCGGCTACGTGCCGGCGCAGGAGCTGAACCTGCCCCTGCATACTGCCGTGCAGGAAGTAGCCGAAGAATGCCTGCTGGAAACCCCGGAAGGCTGGCTGGGCGGGCGCTTCAACGACACCTGGCTACCCGTCCCCTACGCTGCCGCCCTGCACTACCGCGAAACCCCGCACTTCGTGCTGGCCCCGCAATCCGGTGCCGCCCGGCCCGTACACTGTGGCCAGCTGCCCCTGCTAGAGCGGCCGCGGGCCTATGTGCACTTGCCCACTGCGTCGTTGCAGCTGATCTATGACATGCGTTTGCAGGTGCCGCGGGACGCCAAGAAACTCAGCTTGTTCCACGTTGACGAGCGTTTGGAAGGCGACCAACTGGTGGCGAGGCTCAACCGCAAGCGCCCTGACCTGTACCTGATGCCGTTGCAGGACGGCCAACCGCTGGCAGAGCTGTACACGTTGAAGAAGGACGAATTGGTGCCTGCAAGCACGCGCGGGCTGTACCTGGCCGAAAGCTTTGCCAGGCAGGAAGGTTGGGTAGTGGCGGACGAGCGGGTGCGCTGGAGGGATTGGGTCAAGCAGCAAGGCCTGGTGGAAAGCAAGCCGGCGCGGGCCTCACGCCTGCAACGTTTTGGCGACAAGGCGCGGGCGTTGCTGCAGCGGGCGCGCACCTCACTTCACAAATAAGATTCTGAAGCCTGCGTGGCTCCTG
>NZ_DKJF01000077.1:0-18519 GCF_002454615.1 Pseudomonas sp. UBA6699 | reverse complement strand
GCTCCTGCACAGGCCAGTGAAAGAGTGGCGCTCGATCAGTGCTTGCGGATCTTCTCGACAATAGCCGTGGTCGAGCTGTTCTCGACCAGCCCCAGCACCTTCACGGTGCCGCCGTAGGCCTTGACGATGTCGGCGCCGACCACCTGGTCGATGCCGTAGTCACCCCCCTTGACCAGCACATCCGGCTTGACCTGGCTCAGCAGGTTCTCCGGGGTGCCCTCGGAGAAGCTGATCACCCAGTCCACCGCACCCAGCCCGGCCAGCACGGCCATGCGCCGGTCGACGCTGTTGATCGGCCGGCCCGGCCCTTTCAGGCGGCTGACGGAAGCATCGTCGTTGACGGCCACGATCAGGCGATCGCCTTGGGCCCGCGCCTGCTCTAGGTAGGTTACGTGCCCGGCATGCAGGATATCGAAGCAACCGTTGGTGAAAACGATTTTCTCCTTGTGCGCCCGCGCATCATCGATGGCCAGCAGCAGCTGTTCCAGGCCCAGCACACCGCGCTCGGAGCCTTCCTCACGCTGGATCGCACGGCGCAGTTCAGGGGCGCTGATGGCGGCGGTACCCAACTTGCCGACCACGATACCTGCCGCCAGGTTGGCCAGGGCCACTGCGTGGGGCAAGTCCTCACCGGCGGCAATCGCGGCGGCCAGGGTGGAGATGACGGTATCGCCAGCCCCGGTAACGTCGAACACTTCGCGCGCCCGCGCCGGCAAATGCAGCGCTGGCTGGCCAACGCGCAGCAGGGTCATGCCGTGCTCGCCACGGGTGACCAGCAAGGCGCCCAGGTCCAGGTCCTGAAGCAGTTGCAAACCCTTGGCGACCAGGTCGCCCTCATCGACGCATCGACCCACGATGGTCTCGAACTCGCTGAGGTTGGGGGTGATCAGGCTGGCGCCACGGTAGATGGAAAAATCCTTGCCCTTGGGGTCGGCCAGCACCGGGATGCCCTTGGCCCGGGCCGCCTGGATCAGGGCCTGGTGATTTTTCAGCGCACCCTTGCCGTAGTCGGACAAGACCAGCACCTTGACCCCCTCGAGCAGGTTGTCGACCTCGCTGGCCAGCGACAGCGGGTCGGTGGCGAAGGGCTCTTCGAAATCGATACGCAGCAGTTGCTGGTGTCGGCTCATGACCCGGAGCTTGACGATGGTCGGCTGGTGGGCAATGCGCTGGAACACCGAGCGCACCCCGGCAGCCTGCAGGCTATTGGCCAGGCTGTCGGCGGCCTCGTCCTGGCCGGTGACGCCAATCAGCGACGCGGGGGCGCCCAGCGCGGCAATGTTCAAGGCAACGTTGGCCGCACCGCCGGGGCGATCCTCGATCTGATCGACCTTGACCACCGGCACTGGCGCCTCGGGCGAAATACGCGAAGTACCGCCATGCCAGTAGCGGTCGAGCATGACATCGCCGACCACCAGTACCGGGGCTTGATCGAAACGCGGCATGGACAACTTCATGGGCAACCCATATGGAAATAATGAACAGGGGCAGGATATTAGCACAGGGTCGTCAATGGCTTTACGGCCAGATAGCCCATGGAAAATTCCCGTGACAATCGGGGCCATGACGGCCCCGATCAAGGAGGGTTCAGGTGATGTCGGCCTTGGCCGGCTCATCCAGGCCCATGGCATGCAGGCGGGCATAATGGCCATTTGCCGCAAGCAACTCGGCATGGGTACCGCGCTCTACCAACCGGCCCTGATCCATCACCAGGATCTGGTCGGCCTTCTCGATGGTGGACAGGCGATGGGCGATGACCAGCGTGGTCCGCCCCTGCATCACGTGGTCCAGCGCCGCCTGGATATGCCGCTCGGACTCGGTGTCCAGGGCAGAGGTGGCCTCGTCGAGAATCAGCAGTGGGGCGTTTTTCAGCAGTGCACGGGCAATTGCCAGGCGCTGGCGCTGACCGCCGGACAGCAGCACGCCGTTTTCACCGACTTCGGTATCGAAGCCCTTCGGCAGACGGTCGACGAACTCCTTGGCGTAGGCATCGGCCGCCGCGGCTTCGATGTCTGCGCGCGGGGCGCCGGCCAGGTCGCCGTAGGCGATGTTGTTGGCCACGGTGTCGTTGAACAGGGTGACATGCTGGGTCACTTGCGACACATGGCGGCGCAGGTTGCGCAGGCGATAGTTCTCGATCTCCACGCCATCGAGCAGAATCTGCCCTTTGCTGTGGTGATAGAAGCGCGGGATCAGCGCAGCCAGCGTCGACTTGCCACTGCCCGAGCGGCCAACCAGGGCGATCATTTGCCCGGGCTCGGCAGTGAAGCTGATGTCGCTCAGCACCTCGCGGTCGGTACCGGGGTAGGTAAAGCTGAGGTTGCGCACTTCCAGGTGCCCTTCCACGCGCTCCTTCTCGACCGTGCCGGTGTCCAGCTCAGGGGCTTCGTCCAGTTGCTCGAAGATGCTTTCGGCACCTGCAAGGCCCTTCTGGATGGTCGAGCTGACTTCCGACAACTGGCGAATCGGCTTGGGCAACAGGCCGGCAGCGGTGATGTAGGCGACCAGGTCGCCGGCGGTGGACTCGCCCCGCAGGAACAGCACCAGGAACATCAACGCGGCCATGGCGGTGTAGATCACCAGCTGCAACACCGGCGTGTACAGCGAACCGGTCTTGGTCATGCGCAGCTGCTTGTCGGTGTTGCTCAAGCTGGCCTTGCCGAAACGCTGTTCCTCATAGGCCTCGCCACCGAAGCTGCGGACCACGCGATAGCCCTGGATGGTTTCAGAGGCAACGTGGGTGACGTCGCCCATGGCTACCTGGATCTTCTTGCTCTGCTTGCGGAATTTCTTGCTGGCAACGCTGACCATTACCGCGATGACCGGCAGGATGGCGACCATCACCAGGGTCAGGTGCCAGTTCATCCACAGCAGGTAGGCGAACAGGAACACCACCGTCAGGCCTTCGCGGATCACTACCTTGATGGCATCGGTGGCAGCGCCGGTAACCATGGTCACGTTGAAGGTGATGCGTGAAATCAGGTGCCCGGAGTTGTGGTTGTCGAAGTAGCGGTTAGGCAACACCAGCAGTTTGTTGAACAACTCCACCCGCAAGTCGTGCACCAGGCACAGGGAGACCTTGGCCAGGAAGTAGTTACCAAGGAACGAGCCCAGGCCTTGCCAGGCGGCGATCAGGATGATCAGCAGCGGCACGGCCTGAAGCAATTGCAGGTCGCGCAGGTACGGCACGTTGGGGAACAACACCGCTTCGGGGTTGCTCAACCCATCGACGAAATATTTGAGGATGCCGGCCAGCATCGGCTGGGTCGAGGCGAAGATCACGAAACCGATGATGCTCAGCAGGAAAATGCCAACGTAGGGTTTCACATAGCCCAGCAGCCGGAAGTAGATCTTCAGGCTGGATGTGTGCTCCGCCGGTCGCGGTGTTTCGGCCATTATCAAGCTCGCTGTTCAGGTTGAACCGGAAATTTTACCACAGGCGTCATTTTCGGCACGCCCCCATGGCAGCATCATCGCAAGGCCGAGCTACAGGGCTGTGTGGGCGAACCCGTTTCCTACCCGATGAATCGAAGACACCATGCATGGTGCTACCGCATTATTTTCGGCATTATTGCCGGTCATTTTGCTCGCCAGACGACAAGGCCCTATTCATGCAATGCTCGCGGCTCAACCAGGTCGACTTCGACCAGCTGACACACGGCGCCCAGGTGCTTGAGGCAGACAGCCATGGCGCCAAAGTCTACCTGCTCGCAGATGGTAATTTCCTCAAGGTTTTTCGTAGAAAACGTCTGATTTCATCTGCACTGCTGCGCCCGTACTCGCAGCGCTTCGTCGACAACGCTGCGCGCCTGGCACAACTGGGCATTCCCACCCTCGAGGTGATCAGCCAACACAAGCTCGACATGCCAGGCCGCACCGCGGTGCTGTATCGCCCTCTGCCGGGGCGCACCTTGCTGCAAATGTCTCGGGATGAAGGTTTCAGCTGGGATATCTACCTGCCGCGCCTGATCGAACTGATCCGCCAGCTGCACCGCAGCGGTGTGTATTTCCGCTCGCTGCACCTGGGCAACGTGGTGGTAACCCCTGACCAGCGCCTGGGCCTGATCGATGTAGCCGACATGCGCTTCCTGCGGCCGCCGCTGTCAGCGCGCATGATCCGGCGCAATGTGCAGCACATGGTGCGTTACATAGAGCGGGAAAACCTCGGCGAGCGCTTCCCCCTCGCTGCATTCGAGGGCGCCCTGCTCGCGCGTTGAGGTCAGCCGAGACATCGCTCGGCCAGCATCAATCGACGTTGTCGGGGGGGCTTGCTGCGGGCAATCGCGGGCATGACTGCGTTGTTACTGTACAAAAACGGTAATACCTGCGCCGATCAAGGCCCCTGCCACCAGCGTCAATGCCAGCTTCATCCGGTCACGCTGACGGCGCTTGGCCTTGCGCTCCACTTCAATGGGTACGGTCACGTGATTACCGAACCCAGTGTGCAATACCGCATCACCTTCTAGCGTGACCGCTGTCAGGTTGAGCTCGGCATAACGCCGGGACAGCGCCTTTTCTCCAGCATAGGCGGCAAATGGCGCACAGCGCTGGTAATCGCTCAACCGCCGCAGGCCGGGGTTCAACGAAAACGCCTGCCATTCGGCCTTGTCCGACAACAGGGGGTAGCACGGCACGCCGGCGATCACCTGCCGATCCCCGAGGTGAATGTACGGGCTGTGCACGGCCAGGTCGTGGGCGTGGCTGCGCAGCCACACCTGCAGCAGGTCGGGGCTGGCAGCCAGAATGGCGTGCGAGTCCTCGACGAAGCCTTGGCGATAGAAGTGCCAATCGTCCTCGCAATGGAAGATGTAGGGCGTCTTGACGTGGCTGTAGGCCAGGTCGATAGACGCCAGTTGGCCTAGCTTGGGGCGGTTGACGAACACCTTGCAGTGCGGTTTCCAGTGCTCTGGCACAGCGTCATGCACGGCATCGTCACCTGAATCTTCGGTGATGAATACCTCGCGAATGGGCGCCGTGTTGTAGCGATCGAAACTCTCAAGGGTGTCTTTGAGCAGGTCGAACCGCCCACAACTGGTCACGACAAGCGTGACATCACTCTCATTTGAAAAGCGCACCGGACTCCCCCCGCGTTGCGACTGTCGGCTTTCAACGCCCGTTCCTGGGCGCCAAAGCTCTTATGTTAGAAGCCCAGCTTCAGGCGCAGCCGCTGCCATGCAGACAATGGCGGGCGGGGCCTGAGCGCTGGGCGCATGTGCTCGACGATGCTACGGCCTACAGCGCCGAAGCTGAAACGGGAAACCGCCAGATGGCGGCCGTTTTCGGCAATCTGCCGCGCCAGCTCAGGCTCGGCACGCAAGCGTCGCAGCTTGGCCTGAAGGGTCGGGATGGTGTCATACAACACCACGTTGTGCATGTCCTGTAGACCCAACGCACGGTTTTCCTGCTCGCCCTGGTCATAGGCCAGCAGTACACAGCCGCAGGCCATGGCCTCGAAGTTCTTGATCATGTATTCGCCCATGCCGACATCGGCGCTGACGAAAAACCGGATTCGGTTGAGCGTGTTGCAATAGTCTTCGCCCGACTTGGTGCGGGTTACCAGCAGGTCCTCGACCTGCCCCAACTCGTCCAGCAGCGCCTTGCGGCCGCTGTAGGCCACGCTGTTGACACTGCCGACGAAGGCCAGTTCGATATCGCGCTCGCGCCCTTGGTCAGCCAGCAACTGCTCGTCATAACCCTTGGGCACGAATACCGCATCGAAGCCTTCCTGGCGCAGGCGCTCGCTGACCATGTAGCCAGAGCTGATCACACGCGCCCAGGGCAGTTGCCGGTAGTGGGCGCTGAACTTGCCGGTGTACTTGCACGGGATGTAGTTCTGGTAGGCGTCGTGCTCGAGTATGACCAGGTTCGGCACGGTACGAATGAACGCGACCTGGCGGATTTCCTGCTTGAAGCGCAGAAAGAAAACAATGCGGTCATAGCGCTCGACCTGCACTTGGCGCTTGAAGTAGCGGCGCAGGTTGCGTTGGTCTTCGCTGGTCAACCAGCGCAGGTCGCATTCGCAGTTGGCCGCGACGCCGTCGTACAGGCGATCCAGGATCGCGCGCTGTTCCTTCTGTACTAGAAATAGGACTTTCATCATGTTCCTTGGGCGCTCTGCGCCAACGCGGTCAGTTTTACAGCTCACGCCGCCAGAACAGCTCATGCCGGCGCACCGCCTTGCGGAAGAACTCGTTCTCCCCATAAGGCGACGGGCGGCGACCGGCCAGCCACCGCTGCAGCAAGCGGCGCAGGCGACGCTTGAAGGGGGCTGGCGGTTGCAGGTCGTGCATCATGCCCAGCGCCATTGCCTTGTCACGCTGGCTGGCCAGGTCCAGTACCAGGCTGCAGGGGGCCCAGGCCTGATCCGCGCTCAACTGCGGCGGCAACGCCACGCCGTCACCGCTATCGCCCATTGGCCAGCGATCGTTGTCATGCAGGTGGTTGGCGTAGCACAGCAGGGTCTGTGGCTTCCAGGCCAGCCCCTGCAAGGCTTCGAGCACCGCGGCCTGGGCGCAGACATGATCGGGGTGCGGGTCCAGCTGGGGGTGCGGCAGCACCAGCACTTCGGGCCTGGCCAACTCGAGCACAGCCCGCAAGTCGGCCAACAGGTTGTGCCAGGTAGGGGCACCGTCCAGGTCGGCGGGCAGCGGGAACGGGTTGAACTGGCGGAACGGGCGGATATCGGCCATGTCGGCTTCACGAGACGCCGCAGGCCGATCGGGCGCCGCCTGCATGGCAGGCAATTGCAGGCAGAAGTAGCCCAACTGCACACAACGAGATTCCGCCACCCCGGCCCAGCGCGGCACGGCAATGCTGTCCCAGGCGCGCAGGCGACCTTTCAGGCGAGCGGCTTCGGCCTTGCCCAGGCCCATCTGCCGATAATGCTCGGCCTCGATTTCACCGGCGGTCAGCGTGACCACCCAGGCTTCCTGCGCTTGGCTGTACAGCCCGTAGGCAGCCAACTCGGCGTCATCGGCATGGGGTGCAATCACCATTACCCGCCGCCGTTGCAGTTCGACCGCCGGGGTTATCCACAAGCGCGGCTGGCCCAGCAGCCGGCAATGCCGGCCACGCAAGCGCAGTGTGCCGGCCTGCAGGGGGGCGGCCAGGCCGGTGAGGTTGAGATAACGCAAGCCGGCGACACCGCGCTCGAAGGTTTGCTGGTCGGCCTGCTCGCCCGCCAGCAGTTCGACCCGCGGATCGAGAAAACGCCCCAGCCAACTGCTTTTTATGTGCAGTTCGAGCACCAGGGTTTCCCCGCCCTGCAGCACGCAGTCGGCCTTGAGCAGACCGGCCTGCAAGCGCGCGGCCACGGGCCGGGTGTGCTCCCCGAAGTCGTAGGCGTAATCTTCGCCCGGGGTGTAGAACAGATGGTCGGCAAACCACGCCTCATGCGCAGCCCACAGCAGCGGCAACAGCAAAAGCGGCAGCCACCACCAGGTGGCCAGGCCCAAGGCGACCAGCCCGGCCAGCCCTGCCAGCAGCGCCAGGCGTTTGTTGCGCCGGTGGCGCTTGAGCAACTGCTGCTTGCGACTCATACCTGGTACACCGGCACGGGGTTGCACCAACGCTCCTTGTACTCGCGGTCGGCACGACCGAACGAGAACCGCAGCGGCTTGTTGCGCGCTCGGGCGTCGTCCCAGGCCGCCTGGGTGTTGAGGAAGCTCAACACGCTACCTGGGCTGAAGGCCTTGGTTTCGGGGTCGACACCGCCGTTGATGTACTCCACGCTGACCCACTGCGGTGCCTCGACACGGTACACCAGCTGGATCGCAATCGGCTTGCCGTCCAGCAGCAGTACCGAGCCGATCAGCAGCTCACGCAGCCGCTCCAGCACATCGGCCATGCGCTCGGCACCGGTGGCCGGGAAGCCCCAGCGGCGCTGGAACAGGTCGCAGTACATGCTGGCGATTTCCTGTGCGCTGAACGCGCTGATCGGGCGCACCACCCCGCCCGCCTCTTCCAGCAGGCGCAGCTCGCGGCGCTGGTTGTAGCGGAACTTCTTCGACAGGTCTTCGTGCGCGCGGGCCATGGCCAGCTGTTCCTTCTGCACCTTGAGCCCGCTGAAGCGGCCCTGGTTCAGTTCGGACAGGTAGCGCACGCTGTGACGCAGCGGTGCGCCGGCATCGGGTGCGGCCGGCAGGATGATTTCGGCGTTGCCGAGGTCGAACAGGGCTTTCTTGCCGGCGCGTTTGAGCACGTCCTTGGACAGGGCCAGGTGGCGCCCCCAGGTCGCAATGGCGGCTTTCAGCTCGCCATTCTGGTGCCAGCCAAGGTAGCGCACGGGTATCTGCGCCAGGTCAGCCAGTTGCTCGACCACCAGCGGGTGAGTCGCGACGCTGCCGCCAAAGCGGGCCCACGCCTGGGCATAGGCGTGGGCGTCGATCACTTGCCAGCCGCGTTCGCGCCAAGCCTGAATACGATTGAGCATCACCCCTGCCCCACCAGCGCACGCACCTGCGGCAGTTGCCAGAAGGCCTCGCGCACGGCCTGGTCGGAAAAGCGCTCACGCAGGCGTTGCAGCATGTGTTCGGCACAGGCCTGGCGCTGCTGCCCGTCGAGCACGGCCATATGTTCCAGGCCCTGGGCCAACTGCCCGGGGTCGCCCAGCGGGAACAGCACGCCAACGCCCTCGACCACCTCGCGGGCACCGCCACAGGCGGTGGCCAACACGGGCACCCCGGCTACCATGGCCTCGAGCAGGACCATGCCGAACGGCTCATGGTCGGAGCTCAGGGCGAACACGTCGAAAGCCCGGAAGTAACGGCGCGCGTCCGGCACCTGGCCAAGGAAGTCGACCTGCCCGGCAATACCCAGTTCGCCAGCCAGGGCCTTGAGCTTGCCTTCCAGACGCCCCTTGCCAAGGATCGCCAGCCGGGCGCCGGCCGGCAGCCCGGGCAGTGCCTGGGCAAAACCGCGCAAAAGCGTGGCCTGGTCCTTGTCCGGGTGCAGCCGGCCGACATTGCCGACGATCCATGCCTGCGCATCCAGGCCCAGCGCCTGCCGCGCCTCGGCGCGCGGCACCTGGGTCACCTGCAGGGCCTCGATGTCGATACGGTTGTACAGCGTCTGGATGCGTTCGGCCGGCCACTGCGGCAAGCAACGGCGCATGTCGTCGCGTACGGCATCCGACACCCCGAGCAGGCTCAGGCGTTTGCCGAACAGGTTGGCGAAAATGCGCCGCCCCTTGCGCTGGTAGTCACCAAAGGCATGGTGCACGCCGATCACCGGCAGGCCAGTAGCCAGCAACGCCACATAGATCGGCTTGAAGCGGTGGGCGATGCAGAACGCAAAATTGCGCTCGGCCGCAATCCGCCGCAGGGCGCGGATCGCGCCCAGCTTGAGACCACGCACGGCCTTGGAGCTGAAGCCCAGGAACAACACCTCGTCCGAGGCGCAACCCGCCGCTACTTGCGGGTCGGCTGCCCCCGTGAGGAACACCGTGGTGACCCGGTAGCCACGCCCCTGGAACAGGCTGGCGTACTGACGGGCACAGTCCAGAAACGGCCCGTCATAGCCATGGCAGAACTGCAGGATGCGCGGTTCAGAGCGGCTGGTCATAGGCGGCAGCGCCGTCCTTCACAACCAGGATGTCTTCCATGATCAGGTACTGCAGGTCCGAGCCGAAGAACATGTTCAGGGCGTCGGTCGGCGAGCAGATCATCGGCTCGCCACGGCGGTTCAGCGAGGTGTTCAGCGACACGCCGTTGCCGGTCAGGTCTTCGAGCGCCTTCATCATGTCGTAGTAGCGCGGGTTGTACTCACGCTTGAGCACCTGGGCACGCGAGGTACCGTCCTCGTGAACCACCTCCGGCACACGGGTTTTCCACTCTTCAGCCACTTCGAAGGTGAAGGTCATGAACGGCGCCGGGTGATCGACCTTGATCATCTGCGGGGCGACAGTGTCGAGCATCGACGGGCAGAAAGGTCTCCAGCGCTCGCGGAACTTGATCTGCTCGTTGATACGGTTGGCGACGCCCGGCACGCTCGGGCAACCGATGATCGAACGCCCGCCCAAGGCGCGCGGGCCAAACTCCATGCGGCCTTGGAACCAGGCCACCGGGTTGCCATCGACCATGATCTTGGCGATACGCTGCGGCATGTCGTCGAGCTTGCGCCACGCCGGTGCATTCGGGTGCCGAGCGCAGGCAGCGATCACGTCCTCGTTGGAATAGGACGGGCCGAGGTAGACGTGCTCCATCTTCTCGACCGGTACGCCACGGGCGTGGGACACGTAGGCCGCAGCGCCAACCGCAGTACCGGCGTCGCCGGAAGCCGGCTGCACGAACAGCTCTTTGACATCCGGGCGGGCGATGATCTTCTGGTTGAGCTTGACGTTCAGCGCGCAGCCGCCGGCAAACGCCAGCTTGCCGGTTTCGCGCAGGGTGTCGCCCAGGTAGTGGTCGATCATCTGCAGGGCGATCTTCTCGAACAACGCCTGCATGCTGGCCGCGTAATGGATGTACGGCTCGTCGGCGATATCGCCTTCGCGCTTGGGCCCCAGCCACTCGATCAGCTTGGGCGAGAAGTAGAAGCCCTTGCCCTTTTCTTTATGGCGGCGCAGGCCGATGACGTTGGCGTATTCGGTGTTGATCACCAGTTCACCGTTCTCGAAGCTGGCCAGGCGCGAGAAGTCGTATTTGCTGGCATCGCCATACGGCGCCATGCCCATGACCTTGAACTCGCCATCGAGCATCTCGAAACCGAGGAACTCGGTAATGGCACCGTACAGGCCACCCAACGAGTCCGGGTCGAAGAATTCCTTGATCTTGTGGATCTTGCCGTTTTCGCCGTAGCCGAAGAAGGTGGTGGCGTACTCGCCTTTACCGTCAATGCCGAGGATGGCCGTTTTTTCCTTGAAGCCCGAGCAGTGATAGGCACTGGAAGCATGGGCCAGGTGGTGCTCGACCGGCTCGATCTTGATCTTTTTCGGGTCGAAGCCCAGTTGCTCCAGGCACCAGACGATCTTCTTGCGGTAGCGCTTGTAGCGGCGGTTGCCCATCAGGATTGCATCGAGGGCGCGATCCGGGGCGTACCAGTAGCGCTTGGCGTAGTGCCAGCGCGCCTTGCCGAACAGGCTGATGGGCGCGAACGGGATGGCAACCACGTCGACGTCGGATGGCTTGATGCCTGCCTGCTCCAGGCAGAACTTCGCCGACTCGTAGGGCATGCGGTTCTTCGCATGCTTGTCACGCACGAAGCGCTCTTCTTCGGCGGCGGCAATCAGCTTGCCATCAATGTACAGGGCCGCGGAAGGGTCATGGCTAAGGGCGCCGGACAGGCCAAGAATCGTCAATGCCAAGGGATCAGCCTCTTCATTCGGTAGAGATGCGCCAGCGGCCGCTTGGGCGGGTGGCGACTAAAAGGCGGGATTATAACGCAAAGATCACGAACTGCGCGGTCGTTGTAGGAGCGGCCTTGTGTCGCGAAAGGGGCGCGAAGCGGCCCCAGTTTCTCAGCTTCGCGGCAGAAATTGCCGGGGCCGCTTTGCGGCCCTATCGCGACACAAGGCCGCTCCTACAAGGAATCGAGGTGCGGCCTACTCGGCGATCAGCCAGTCCATGCGGTAGCTACCGGCAGTCTGCGCCAGCTCCTTGGCCAGCCACGGCAGCAACTCCTTGAGCTCGTCTTCCAACCCCCACGGCGGGTTGGCGATGGCCAAGCCAGAACCATTGAGCCCCTGGGGGCTGTCCTGATGGTGCACATACAGCTCCACCCGCAGCAGCTTGGGTGCGCCGGTGCTGGTCAGGTCCTGGTAATAGCGTGTCAACGAACGCTGGTCCTTGATCGGGTACCAGATGGCTGCAACCGTCTGGCGCATGCGCCCAATGGCCTCTTTCATGGCCGTGGTGCAGCGCTTGAGCTCATCGGCCTGCTCGAACGGCGGGTCGATCAGCATGATCGCGCGCTTTTCCTGCACAGGCAGCAAGGCCCGCGGCACGTACCAGCCTTCACCCAGGTGCACGGTAACGCGCGGGTCTTTCTTCATGTTCTCCTTGAGCAGCGGCCCGTCTTCCGGGTGCTTCTCATTGAGCAGGGCACGGTCCTGCTGGCGCATCAAACGCCGGGCCAGCTCAGGCGAACCAGGGTAGTAGCGCAGCTCGCCGTCGGCGTTCAAACGCTTGATGACGCGCAGGTAGTCAGCGGCCATGGCCGGCAGGTCATCGCGGTTCCACAGGCGGGCTACACCTTGCTGATACTCGCCGGTGCGGCTTGCCTGGTCGCCCTGCAGGTCGTACAGGCCAAGCCCTGCGTGGGTATCGATGTAGGCGAACGGCTGCTCCTTGCGCGACATCAGGGCGATGAGGCGGGTCAGCACGATGTGTTTGAGGACGTCGGCGTGGTTGCCGGCGTGGAAGGCGTGACGATAGTTCATGGCAACTCCTGCGAAGGCGGCAAGTTTACCTTGCCTTGCAGGCGGCGTCAGGCCTGGCCGTCGATCGGCGGCGGCTTCTTCGCGGGCTTGCCCGCTCCCACACGGACCGCACTGGTTTCAGGTTCCGTGCAAACCCTGTGGAAGCAGGCGCCGCCGGCTCAGCGGGTATTACTTGTCAGCGTGGTACGCCGCATCAGCCGTCTCGAAGCGCTGCACCATCGCCTGCGAAGGGCTGCCCAGCTTGCTCACCACGACGATGGCAATGCTCGCCAGCAGGAAGCCCGGGATTATTTCGTACAGGCCCCAGACATCGATCTGCTTCCACAGGATCACGGTCAGTGCACCGACCACGATACCGGCCAGCGCGCCGTTACGGGTCATGCCTTTCCACAGGACCGAAATCAGCACCACCGGGCCGAAGGCTGCACCGAAGCCGGCCCAGGCATAGGCCACCAGGCCCAGCACACGGTTTTCCGGGTTGGCCGCCATGGCGATGGCGATCAGGGCCACCGCCAGCACCATCAGGCGGCCGACCCACACCAGCTCACGCTGCGACGCATGCTTGCGCAGGAAGGCTTTGTAGAAGTCTTCGGTCAGGGCACTGGAGCAGACCAGCAACTGGCAGCTCAGGGTGCTCATCACCGCCGCCAGAATGGCCGACAGCAATACGCCGGCAATCCAGGGGTTGAACAGAATCTTCGCCAGTTCGATGAACACGCGCTCGTGGTTTTCGGTGACCGGGCCAGCCAGATCAGGGTTGGCCGAGAAATAGGCGATGCCGAAGAAGCCCACGGCGCAGGTACCGGCCAGGCACAGGATCATCCAGGCCATGGAGATGCGGCGGGCGTTGGCAATCGACTTCACAGAGTCGGCCGCCATGAAGCGCGCCAGGATGTGTGGTTGGCCGAAATAGCCCAGGCCCCAACCCATCAGCGAGATGATGCCGATGAAGGTTGCGCCTTTGAACATGTCGAAGTTGGCCGGGTTGACCGCCTCGATGGCCGCGAAGGTAGTGTCGAAGCCACCTGTGGAGATCAGCACGATCACCGGCGTGAGGATCAACGCAAAGATCATCAGCGACGCCTGCACCGTGTCGGTCCAGCTCACCGCCAGGAAGCCACCCACGAAGGTGTAGGCGATGGTGGCGGCAGCGCCAGCCCACAAGGCGGTTTCGTAGGGCATGCCGAAGGTGCTTTCGAACAGACGGGCACCGGCAACGATGCCGGAAGCGCAGTAGATGGTGAAGAACACCAGGATGACGATGGCGGAAATGATGCGCAGCAAGCCGCTATTGTCGTCGAAGCGGCTGGAGAAATAATCCGGCAGGGTCAACGCGTCACCGTTGTGCTCGGTTTGCACGCGCAGGCGACCGGCCACGAACAGCCAGTTCAGGTAGGCACCCACGGTCAGGCCGATGGCGATCCAGGCCTCGGACAGGCCAGCGAAGTAGATGGCGCCCGGCAGGCCCATCAGCAGCCAGCCACTCATGTCGGAAGCACCGGCAGACAGTGCGGTTACCACGCTGCCCAGGCTGCGCCCGCCCAGAATGTAGTCGGAAAGGTTGTTGGTGGAGCGATAGGCGGCGAAGCCGATCAGCACCATTGCCGCGATGTAGATCACGAAGGTGATCGTTAGTGGGTTGCCCATGTGTGTGCCCTGGCGTTTGTTTTTATCTCATGCACAACCGCAGCGTTTGCGGTTGCACCCAGGCGGCGAATGCTATGCAACAACGCAAAGTGGGTGCAACCATTTTTCATTTGCAAGTTGCACCTGCCCGTGCATTTTCCGACGAAGCCGATTTTTTGCCCCTTTTTGGAGCGAAGAGGTCGTTTTCGCGATTTAACCGCGCCAAAAACGACCCCTCGCCCTGTACGGAAATCACTGTCGGACGAGTTGCACCTTTTCCTCGAAAAATTCGGGTTGCACCTGGTTGCACCCGAATTGTCCTACAGCTAATCTTGGCGCCAGCTTAGGCCACAGCCGTGGCAATAACGAGGATAAGAAATGGCGACGACCACCCTTGGGGTCAAACTCGATGACCCTACCCGTGAGCGACTCAAGGCAGCAGCGCAGTCGATAGACCGCACGCCGCACTGGTTGATCAAGCAGGCGATCTTCAATTACCTGGAGAAGCTCGAGGGTGGCGCGACCCTGAACGACCTCAACGGCCATGCCGGCAGCCTGGCCGATGACGCCGGCGAGGTCCAGCCTGACCATGGTCACCAGTGCTTCCTGGAATTCGCCGAGAGCATCCTGCCCCAGTCGGTACTGCGCTCGGCCATTACCGCCGCATACCGCCGCCCCGAGCAGGAAGTGGTACCGATGTTGCTGGAACAGGCGCGCCTCAGCGCACCGCTGGCCGAGGCGACCAACAAGCTGGCCGCCGGCATTGCCGAGAAACTGCGCAACCAGAAAAGCGCCGGCGGCCGGGCGGGCATCGTTCAGGGCCTGCTGCAGGAGTTCTCGCTGTCTTCGCAGGAAGGCGTGGCCCTGATGTGCCTGGCCGAAGCCCTGCTGCGCATCCCCGACAAGGGCACCCGTGACGCACTGATCCGCGACAAGATCAGCAACGGCAACTGGCAGCCGCACCTGGGCAACAGCCCGTCGCTGTTCGTCAACGCCGCCACCTGGGGCCTGCTGCTGACCGGCAAGCTGGTCAGCACGCACAACGAAGCCGGCCTCACCTCCTCGCTCACCCGCATCATCGGCAAGAGCGGCGAGCCGATGATCCGCAAGGGTGTCGACATGGCCATGCGCCTGATGGGCGAGCAGTTCGTCACGGGCGAAACCATTGCCGAAGCCCTGGCCAATGCCAGCCGCTTCGAGGCCAAGGGCTTCCGTTATTCCTACGACATGCTCGGCGAGGCCGCCCTCACCGAGCACGACGCGCAGAAATACCTGGCGTCCTACGAGCAGGCCATCCACTCGATCGGCAAGGCTTCGCATGGCCGCGGCATCTATGAAGGCCCAGGCATCTCGATCAAGCTGTCGGCGCTGCACCCGCGCTACAGCCGGGCCCAGTACGAGCGGGTGATGGAAGAGCTGTACCCGCGCCTGCTGTCGCTGACCTTGCTGGCCAAGCAATACGACATCGGCCTGAACATCGATGCCGAGGAAGCCGACCGCCTGGAGCTGTCGCTGGACCTGCTCGAGCGCCTGTGCTTCGAGCCGGCGCTGGCTGGCTGGAACGGCATCGGCTTCGTCATCCAGGCCTACCAGAAGCGCTGCCCGTACGTGATCGACTACGTTATCGACCTGGCCAAGCGCAGCCGCCACCGCCTGATGATCCGCCTGGTCAAAGGTGCCTACTGGGACAGCGAGATCAAGCGCGCCCAGGTCGAGGGGCTGGAGGGCTACCCGGTATACACGCGCAAGGTGTACACCGACGTGTCCTACGTGGCCTGCGCACGCAAGCTGCTGGCCGTACCCGAGGCCATCTACCCGCAATTCGCCACCCACAACGCCCACACCCTGTCGGCCATCTACCATATTGCCGGGCAGAACTATTACCCGGGCCAGTACGAGTTCCAGTGCCTGCACGGCATGGGCGAGCCCCTGTACGAGCAGGTGGTCGGCAAGCTGGCCGATGGCAAGCTGAACCGCCCATGCCGCGTCTATGCTCCGGTGGGCACCCACGAAACGTTGCTGGCCTACCTGGTGCGTCGCCTGCTGGAAAACGGCGCCAACACCTCGTTCGTCAACCGCATTGCCGACCACTCGATCTCGATCCAGGAACTGGTCGCCGACCCGGTCGCCAGCATCGAACGCATGGGCACCCAGGAGGGCAGCATCGGCTTGCCGCACCCGCGCATCCCATTGCCGCGTGACCTGTATGGCAGCGAACGGGCCAACTCGGCCGGTATCGACATGGCCAACGAGCACCGCCTGGCTTCGCTGTCCTGCGCCATGCTGGCCACCGCTCACAATGACTGGAAAGCCGCCCCGCTGCTGGCCTGCGCCGCCAGTGAGGCGGCTGCGGTAGCGGTGCTGAACCCGGCAGACCATCGCGATGTGGTAGGCCATGTGCAGGAAGCCACGGTCGCCGACGTGGACAATGCCATCCAGTGCGCCATCAACGCGGCGCCGATCTGGCAGGCCACCCCGCCGGCAGAGCGCGCCGCGATTCTGGAGCGTACCGCCGACCTGATGGAGGCAGAAATCCAGCCGTTGATGGGGCTGCTGATTCGCGAAGCCGGCAAGACCTTTGCCAACGCCATCGCCGAAGTGCGCGAGGCGGTGGACTTCCTGCGCTACTACGCGGTGCAGGCCCGCAACGACTTCAGCAATGACGCGCACCGCCCGCTGGGGCCGGTGGTCTGCATCAGCCCATGGAACTTCCCGCTGGCGATTTTCACCGGCCAGGTGGCCGCAGCCCTGGCTGCCGGCAACCCGGTACTGGCCAAGCCTGCCGAACAGACCCCACTGATCGCCGCGCAGGCCGTGCGCCTGTTACTGGAAGCCGGCATTCCGGAAGGTGTACTGCAGTTGCTGCCAGGTCGCGGTGAAACCGTGGGTGCCGGCCTGGTTGGTGACGAGCGGGTCAAAGGCGTGATGTTCACTGGTTCCACCGAAGTCGCGCGCCTGCTGCAGCGCAACGTCGCCGGCCGCCTGGACAACCAGGGGCGGCCGATCCCGCTGATCGCCGAAACCGGTGGCCAGAACGCCATGATCGTCGACTCTTCTGCGCTCACCGAGCAAGTGGTGATCGACGTGGTATCGTCGGCCTTCGACAGTGCCGGCCAGCGTTGCTCGGCCCTGCGTGTGCTGTGCCTGCAGGAAGACTCCGCCGACCGCGTGATCGAAATGCTCAAGGGGGCCATGGCTGAAAGCCGCCTGGGCTGCCCGGACCGCCTGGCAGTGGACATTGGCCCGGTGATCGACGCCGAAGCCAAGGCCGGTATCGAGAAGCACATCCAGGGCATGCGTGAAAAAGGCCGCTCGGTCTACCAGGTCGCGATCGCCGATGCTGCCGAGATCAAGCGCGGCACCTTCGTCATGCCGACCCTGATCGAGCTGGACAGCTTCGACGAGCTGAAGCGTGAAATCTTCGGCCCAGTGCTGCACGTGGTGCGCTACAACCGCCGCAACCTCGACCAGTTGATCGAGCAGATCAACAACTCCGGCTATGGCCTGACCCTCGGCGTGCACACCCGCATCGACGAGACCATCGCCAAGGTGGTGGAAACCGCCAACGCCGGCAACATGTACGTCAACCGCAACATCGTTGGCGCCGTGGTAGGCGTGCAGCCCTTCGGTGGTGAAGGCCTGTCTGGTACCGGCCCGAAAGCCGGCGGCCCGCTGTACCTGTATCGCCTGCTGTCGACCCGCCCGGCCGACGCGATTGGCCGCCACTTCCAGCAACAGGATGGCGAAGGCAAGCCGGACCGTACCCTGCATGAGCAACTGGTGAAGCCGCTGCACGGTTTGAAGGCCTGGGCCGAGAGCAATCAGCTGGCCGACCTGGCCGCGCTGTGCGACCAGTTCGCTGGCCAGTCGCAGAGCGGCATCGCCCGCCTGCTGCCAGGCCCGACCGGTGAGCGCAACAGCTACACCATCCTGCCGCGCGAGCATGTGCTGTGCCTGGCCGACAATGAAACCGACCTGCTGGCGCAGCTCGCCGCGGTGCTGGCTGTTGGCAGCTCGGCGGTGTGGGCTGACAGCGAACCGGGCAAGGCCTTGCGCGCGCGCCTGCCGCGTGAGTTGCAGGCCAAGGTGAAGCTGGTGGCGGACTGGAACAAGGATGAAGTGGCGTTCGACGCCGTGATCCACCATGGCGACTCGGACCAGCTGCGTGGCGTTTGCCAGCAGGTGGCCAAGCGTGGCGGGGCGATCGTGGGTGTGCACGGGTTGTCCAGCGGGGATCATCAGATTGCGCTGGAGCGGCTGGTGATTGAGCGCGCGGTTAGTGTGAATACTGCGGCGGCCGGTGGTAACGCCAGCTTGATGACGATTGGCTGAGGCTGAGGGTTGTTGAGGGAAAGGGAGAGCTTTGGCTCTCCTTTTTTTATGGGTGTCCGCCTTGAGATTGGGGGTGGGCTGACAGGTGACCGACACAACATTTTCAGCGCCTGTGAGATCGAGCGCCGCCCGCGCGGCGCATCGCGAGCTGGCGCTCGCTCCTACGTTTGTTTCGGGCCAATCAT
>NZ_DKJF01000074.1:0-42869 GCF_002454615.1 Pseudomonas sp. UBA6699 | reverse complement strand
AGGAGGGGCGAGGTCTCCCACGGTCTGTACTGCGCTAACAGTCAGAAGCTGGCTTTGTCCCTCCTCCTCCCTTCAAGTCTAGCCATACAAGCTGGCTGGCCAGCGATAGGGCCCGTGCCGGCTACATCAAAGGCTGATCAGTACACATCCCGCCGATACCGCCCATCCTCGATCAATTGCTGCACAGCAGCCTCCCCAAGGATGCCATTGAGCGCCGCATCCACCCCCGCAGCCATGCCTTGCAGGCTGCCGCAGACATACACACACGCACCCTCTGCCAGCCAACGCTTGAACGCCTCGGCCTGCTGCAGCAACACATCCTGCACATACACTTTCTCGGCTTGATCGCGAGAGAACGCCAGGTCCAGCCGTGCCAGGTCGCCGTTGGCCAGCCAGCCTTGCAGCTCTTCACCACACAACAGGTCATGGGCGCGGTTACGCTCACCGAACAGCAGCCAGTTGCGCTGCTCCCCCGCATTCACCCGCGCCCGCATCAGGCTGCGCAGGCCGGCCAGGCCAGTGCCGTTGCCGATCAGGATCATGGGTGCGGCGTGGCCCGGCAGGTGGAAGCTGCTGTTGCGGCGCAGGCGCAGGCTCAAGGTGCCATTGAGCGGCAGGTATTCGGTCAACCAGCCGGAACCCAGGCCCAGCTGCCCATCGGCGTGGCGCTCCTGGCGTACGATCAACTCGAGCACGCCATCGCTGGCAATCGAGGCGATGGAGTATTCACGGCTGCCAATCGGCACCAGGGCATCGACCAGCGCCTGCGGCTGCAGCCCGACCAAGTGATCACGGCGCGTGGGCAACTGGCGACCGGCCAGCGCCTGGGCCAGGGTTTCACTCAGGCCATTGACCTGCACCGCTGTGGTTGCATCGACCGCCATGCCCTTGAGGAACGCGGCTACCCGCGGTGGACCATTGAGTGGCAGCACTTCCACCAGGTCGCCAGCCTCCCAACTGACCGGGGTTTGCGGTTGCAAGCCGAGCAGGTAGACCGGCCGGCCCTGGCTGCCGGGGTTGAGCAGCTTGCGCTGCACCAGCGTCCAGTTGGCGAAACATGGGGCTTGCCAGGCGGCCACCGGCTGGGCCCCGGTCAGTTGCGCCAGCGCTTGCTGCCACTGCTGCAGGGCAGACTGGTCGGCATTGTCCACTTCCACCGGGCTGAACGCGCTGTTGGCCCCGCGCTCGGCGAGCCACGCTTGCAGGCGGCGGGCGAAACCGCAGAAGTGCGGGTACTGGCGATCGCCAAGGGCGAGCAGGGCGTAGCTGAGGTTGTTCAGCGCCCAGGGCTGCCCGAGCACTTTGCGCTCGAAGGCGCGCGCGCTGTCGGGGGCTTCACCGTCGCCGAAGGTGCTGACTACAAACAGTGCGCGGCGGGCCTGGCGCAAGTCTTCCTCACCCAGTTCGGCCAGGGCGCGGACCTGCACCGGCAGGCCGGCTGCCTGCAACTGGCCGGCGCTCTGCCAGGCCAGTTGCTCGGCCAGGCCGCTCTGGCTGGCGAAACCGATCAGCCAGCTGTCGCCGTTGCCACTGTTGGCGGCCACGCTGCCGCGAGCGGCGCGCACCTGGCGCTTCTTGCGGCGGCGGTCGAGGTACAGCAGCCAGCCGGTGACGAAGAACAGCGGCATGGTCAGGCTGGCGATGGTGACGATGATGCGCCCCGGCAGGCCAAAGTATTCACCCACATGCAGGGCGTAGACGCTTTGCAGCAGTTGGGCCTTGAAGGATTTGTCGGTATAGCGCTCCTGGCGCCTGACCTGGCCGGTGGCCGGGTCCAGCACCAGGGTGTTGAAGGCCCGTGGGTGGTCGGCGCTGTCCAGCAAGTAGAACAGGTTGGCCGGCTGACCGCCTGCCGCTGGCAGGCGCAGGTTGTACGCCGCCAGGCCGGGCCCGGCAGCCTGTTTGAGGCTGGCCCAGATGGCATCGTAGTCGACCACCCGCGGCGGCGCATTGGGGTCGACCTTTTGCGGCCCGTGGCGGCCGCGGCCCTCACCGCGTTTGTGCTGCTGGCCAGCGGCCGGGACATCGGCCAGCAGCCTGTTCAGGCCTTCGCGGTACCACTCGTAGGACCAGAACAGCCCGGTCAGGGCAAACAGCAGGTAGAACAGCAGGCACCAGGTGCCGGCCACGGCGTGCAGGTCCCAGTTGAAGGCGCGGCCCTTCTTGGCCCAGTCCAAGGTCAGCCATGTGCGCCAGTTAAGCGCCTTGCGCGGCCAGCGCAGGTACAGGCCGGACAGGCAGAAAAACACCAGCAGCAGGGTGCAAGCGCCCGTGATCTGCCGGCCGGTATCACCCATCGCCAGGAAGCGGTGCAGGGTGAGCATGAGGTTGAAGAAGCCTTGCCCGGCCACTTCGCCCTTGAGCTCGCCGGTGTACGGGTCGGCGTAGCGCAGCAGGCCACGGCGTTCGCCCGGTGCGGGCATGAAGAAGATACGGGCGGCATTGCCTTCGCGCACATCCACCCACAGCATCGATACCTTCTCGTGTTGCTGGGCTTCGACCCGTTGCACCAGCTCGGCTGGCGGCAGTACGCCTTCGGCGCGCACCTCGACCTTCAGCACGTCGGCATTGAAGGCGCGCAGCAGTTCTTCCTGGAACGAGTACAGCGCTCCGGTAATGCCCATCAAGGCCAGCACCAGGCCAGCGGTGATGCCAAAGAACCAGTGCAATTGGAACAGCGTCTTCTTCACCACATCATCACCTTGTGTTTCTGCCGCATGCTGCGCGGCGTGCATTATGCCTTGATACGCAAAAGCCCCGCTCACGGAGATGAACGGGGCCGGGGTGGGTGTTTTTTAGCGTGTTGCGGTTTACCAGCGCCGCCCGGTCAACCCAACCCCTGTCAGAAGTGCACGCTGGTGGTCAGCAATGCCGTGCGCCCAGCCGCCTGGTTGGCGAAGTGGGTGGAGAAGGTCTTGTCGTAGTAAACCTCGTTGGTCAGGTTCTGCACGTTCAATTGCAGGTCGATGTTCTTGGTCAGCTTGTAGGCAGCCATGGCGTCGTAGCGTACATAGCTGTCGACCATGGTGGTGTTGGCTACGCTGCCGTACACGTCATCCACGTAGAACGCACCGCCGCCCACGGTCAGCTTTGGTGTAATCGCGTAGGTGGTCCACACGCTGGCGCTGTTGTTCGGGGTGTTCGGCAACTGGTTGCCGTCGTTGGCCTTGCCCAGCGGGCCGCCGTCGATCTGGCGGGCCTGCATGTAGGTGTAGCCAGCGAACACTTGCCACTTGGCGGTGATCTTGCCGCTGGCCGACAGTTCGATACCCTGCACGCGGGTTTCGCCGACGTTCTCGTAGCTTGTGGTACCGACCTGAACGCGCGCGTTTTCCTTCTCGGTGCGGAACAGCGCGGCGGTCAGCGACAGGCGCTGGTCGAGCAGGTCCCACTTGGTGCCGATTTCGTAGTTGGTGGTTTCTTCCGGCTCCATGTCGCTGCTCAACAGGTTGCCGGCACGGTCGGTGGTGTTGCCCAGTGGGTTGGCCTCCATGCCTTCGCCCAGCATTGCACCCGGTGGGGTAGCAGAGGTGGCGTAGGACACGTAGACGCTGCCGTTGTCGGCCGGTTTCCATACCAGGCCCAGCTGGCCGGTGACGAACTCGCTGGTATCCTTGCCTTTGGCGGCTACGCCCTTGGCATTGACCACGGTGGCGCCAGCAGCGTCATAGGTGCGGTACTGGGTATCGAAGTGGTCGTAACGCAGGCCCATGTTCACCAGCCATGCAGGCGACAACTCAAGGGTGTTGAATACATACAGGGCGCGGGTGTCGCTCTTGGTGTCGGTGCCGGCGTAGTTGCGGGCGATGCTGCCGTTCCACGGGTCATCCGGGTTCGGGTTGCTCAGCGAGGTGCAGTTGTAGCCGCTGTTGGCGCCGATCAGGCCGGGGTTGCACACGGATGCGTTCAGCCCGGTGTTGGTGTTGACGGTGTAGCTGGAGCGGTCGCTTTCTTCGCGGCCCAGCTCGATGCCGGTGGAGAAGCTGTTCTTCATGCCGCCCAGGTAGAACTCGCCAAACAGGTCGGTCTGGTTGGTGGTGGTGGCGGTGTTGCCAACGCGGGTGTTGGCCCGGCGCCAGACGCTGCCGTTGTTGACGTTGCCCTTGCTGTCGTCCGGTTGGGTGAGGATGTAGTCCTGCATGCTGTTGCCGTGGCGCAGGGTGTTCTTCACGGTCAGCGCGTCGGTCAGGTCGTGTTCGATGGCGAAGGTGGCGATATCCACCCGGCTCTTGCGGAAGTCGCGACCGCTCAGGCCATAGAAGTTGTCGCTGTCGCCGCCATCATCCGGCTTGCTCGGGTGGGCCGAAGTACGGGCAGCGCTGCCAGCCAACGGAATGCTGTACGGGATGCCCGAGTCCGGCAGGTCGTCGCTTTCCAGGTGGTAGTAGTCGAGGTTGACGCGGGTTGGCGTGCCCAGGCCGAAGGCCAGCGACGGGGCGATGCCCCAGCGGTCGTAGTTCACCTTGTCGCGGCCGGCGACGTTGCTTTCATGGGTCATCAGGTTCAGGCGGCCGGCCACGGTATCGCTGAATTGGTAGTTACCGTCGAAGGTATAGCGTTGGGTCTGGTCGCTGCCCCAGGTCCAGGCACCGTCCAGCGAGTTGCCCAGGTGCGCGCGCTTGCTCACCAGGTTGATGGTACCGCCCGCTGCCCCGCGGCCACCTACGGCGGAGTTCGGGCCCTTGGCCACTTCAACCGACTCGATGGCGAAGATTTCGCGGGTTTGTGCGCCAGTGTCGCGCACGCCGTCCAGGTAGGTGTCGCCCTGGGCGTCGAAACCGCGAATGAACGGGCGGTCGCCTTGCGGGTTGCCACCTTCGCCGGCGCCGAAGGTAATGCCTGGCACGGTGCGCAGCGCGTCTTGCAGGGTCAGGGCGTTGGTATCCTTGATCATCTGTTGCGGGATCACCGTGACCGAGCGCGGGGTGTCCACCAACGGCGCAGTGTACTTCTGCGAAGCAGCGCGCTCGGTTTTGTAGTCGCTGCTGGCCTGCTCAGCCTTGCCGTTCACGCTGGTGGCATCCAGGGTGATGGCACTGCTGGCAGCCGGGTCGGCGGCGTAGGCCGACGATGCGCCAAGCGCGATGCCTATGGCGCTAACGATCAGACGCGGTGAGCTTACTGCAGATGGTACGGACTGGCGCATTGCTGGAAACCTTCCCCAAGGTGGTGAGGCGGCGGATACTAATGTAATCGATTGTGACTAACAATTGATATTCGTTACCATTCGTGAAGAATTTACAATCTTTACAATTTGCCCTTAAATTTCCAATCGGCTGAAACGTCCTAAGCGGCGAAAAGGCTTGTGTAGCGCAAAAGGGAATCAATATCATTGGGCCTTTACAGTTCCCGACGGTAACCTTGCCATGCTGCTGCACATCCCAGGCCTGTTCGCCGCTGACGAACTGGCCCGTATTCGCGAGGCGCTGGAGCAGGCTGACTGGGCCGATGGCAAGGTGACTGCCGGCTACCAGTCGGCCAAGGCCAAGCACAACCTGCAACTGCCAGAAGGGCACCCGCTGGCCAAGGAAATCGGCACCGCGCTGATCGACCGCCTGTGGAAGACCCCGCGCTTCCTGTCGGCGGCGTTGCCGCACAAGGTGTTCCCGCCACTGATCAATTGCTACCGCGAGGGCGGCAATTTCGGCTTTCACATCGACAATGCCCTGCGCCAGCCCAAGGGCAGCCCGGAGCGCGTGCGTACCGACCTGTCGTCCACGCTGTTTCTCAGCGACCCGGGCAGCTACGACGGGGGGGAACTGGTCATTCAGGACACCTATGGTGAGCAGCAGGTCAAGCTGGCGGCCGGAGACCTGGTGCTGTACCCCGGCACCAGCCTGCACAAGGTCAACCCGGTCACCCGCGGGCAGCGCTATGCCGCCTTCTTCTGGACCCAGAGCCTGGTGCGTGAGGACAGCCAGCGCGCGCTGCTGTTCGAAATGGACAATGCCATCCAGCAACTGACGGCCGATGTGCCAGAACACCCTGCGTTGCTGCAATTGACGGGCACCTACCACAACCTGCTGCGCAACTGGGCCGAGGTCTGACCGTGGGCTATCAGTTGCGGCGTGAGGAAGTGCTGGACGTGGCCGGGTTGCGGGCCATGCTTGAGCAAAGCCCGGGCAAGGCGGCCCAGGCCATCCTGGCAGCGGCGGGGCAGGGCGTGGTCGAAGCGCAGTTGCTGCTCGGGCAGATCCTGCTCGATGGGCGCGGGATTGAAGCCGACGCCGAGGTTGCCCGGCGCTGGTTTGCCATTGCCGCGCAAGGTGGCAACGCCATGGCGCATAACATGCTCGGGCGTTGCCTGGAGCATGGCTGGGGCGGTGCGGTAAACCTGGCTCAAGCCGCCGTGCACTATGCCCGCGCCGCCGATGCCGGGCTTGCCTGGGGGCTGTACAACCTGGGTAACCTGCTGGCGACCGGGCGTGGTGTGCCGGCCAACCAGGCGCAGGCTCTGATGTGCTACGAGAAGGCCGCACAGCAGTGGCATGCCAAGTCGATGAACCTGTACGGGCGCTATCTGGAGCAGGGCATTGCCACCGCGCCCAGCCCCGCGCGTGCGGTGCGCTGGTATCGCCGGTCGGCCGAGGCAGGGGATTTTCGCGGCATGTTCAGCCTGGGGCTGGTGCTGGTCGAGCGTGGCCAGGTAGCCGAGGCTGCGCCTTGGCTGGAGCGTGCGCGGGTCGAGGGTAACCTGAATTTCCTGCGTGCGGCGCTGGTGACCCTGCAGGGCGCGGGGCCGGTGCTCATGGCGTTTGCCGCGCGCTATGCCGAGGAAATCGAACGGCGCGAAGCTTGAAGTTGCCTGTGCTGGCCCAATCGCCGGCAAGCCGGCTCCCACCTCGACAGCGCTGATCTCGGCATCTGCACACATGAAAACGGGGCCTCGCGGCCCCGTTGTGCATTACAGGTAGTAGGCCTTCAGCGGCGGGAAGCCGTTGAATTCCACTGCGCTGTAGCTGGTGGTGTAGGCACCGGTCGACAGCCAGTACAGGCGGTCACCAATGGCCAGGTTCAGCGGCAGGCCGTACTTGTAGTTCTCGTACATGATGTCGGCGCTGTCGCAGGTAGGGCCGGCGATGACCACTTCTTCGGTTTCGCCTTTCTTCTCGGTCCAGATCGGGAACTTGATGGCTTCGTCCATGGTTTCGATCAGGCCGGAGAACTTGCCCACGTCGGTGTAGATCCAGCGCTCGACGGCGGTACGCGACTTGCGTGCAACCAGCACCACTTCGCTGACCAGGATGCCGGCGTTGGCGATCAGCGAACGGCCAGGTTCGAGGATGATTTCCGGCAGCTCGTCACCGAAGTCTTCCTTGAGGAAGCGAATGATTTCTTCGGCGTAGGTTTCCAGGCTGTTGGTACGGGTGATGTAGTTGGCCGGGAAGCCACCGCCCATGTTGATCAGCTTCAGTTCGATGCCGTCTTCTTCCTTCAGGCGCTCGAAGATCACCTTGACCTTGGCGATGGCGGCGTCCCACACGCTGATGTCGCGCTGTTGCGAACCGACGTGGAAGGAGATGCCGTAGGGCACCAGGCCCAGGTCGCGGGCCAGGATCAGCAGGTCCATGGCCATGTCGGTCTGGCAGCCGAATTTGCGCGACAGCGGCCAGTCGGCAGTGGTCGAGCCTTCGGTGAGGATACGCACGTACACTTTCGAGCCCGGGGCGGCCTTGGCGATGTTGCGCAGGTCGGCTTCGGAGTCGGTGGCATACAGGCGCACGCCCTTCTCGTAGAAGTAGCGGATGTCCTTGGACTTCTTGATGGTGTTGCCATAGCTGATGCGGTCAGCGCTGACGCCGCGGCCCAACACCTTGTCCAGCTCGTAGATCGAGGCGATGTCGAAGCTCGAACCTTTCTCCTTGAGCAGGTCGATGATCTCGACAGCCGGGTTGGCCTTCACCGCATAGTAGACCTTGGCGAATTCAAAACCCGCGCGCAGGTCGTCGTAGGCCTGGCTGATCATCTGGGTATCGATGAGTACGAACGGGGTTTCCTGCTTGTCGGCGAACGCCTTCATTTTCTGGAAGGTATCACGCGCGAAATAGTCTTCGACCTGGATCGACATGCTCAGGGACTCCATGGGCAAACTGAAAGATTAAGTGGCTGCAAACTGAACGTCCTCCGTATCCCCACTTTGGTTCGCCTACTCAGTACTTGAGCCGGATGGATCGTTTCCAGCATGGACGTTCGGCGCGCACTTTAGGGCGTGAAGAATGCAGAATCAACAGGCAATCCTGGCGTGATCGGCGTTGATCGGCCACCTGTCGTTTGAATAAACGACTCATATGACCGGCTGATGTTCCCGGTGGTGTTTCAAGCGTAAAAAATTGTGGAATGGACCACGCCGGCCCATGTGCGGGTGAAGCCGCTGCTACAGGGTTTTGACCTACCCTGTGGCAGCAGCTTGATGCCCGATGGCACCGGAGGTGTTCATATTTATGGCCACGCTTTTCTGGTACCCACGTACCGAAAATCGCGCATAAATTTTTTGTTACCGACCAACGGATGCGACGTTTCAGGTGCGGGAAACCCGTATCCGCACCTTGCTGCGCATCACTGGGCAGCGCTCCTCAGGATGCCACCGCCTCGGCCGGGGAGACGATGCTGGTCTTGGCGCCGCGCGAGCGGCCGGAACTCAGGTACGCCGCAATCGACTCCTGGGTCACCTCGCCGAGGAACACCTGCTCGGCATCCAGCACCGGCAGCCACGCCCGGTTGAACTCGTACATGCGCGACAGCAGGATGCGCAGGTGCTCGTCGTGCGAGGCAGTGGCGTTGAACGGGCGCAGGAAGTCACCACAGGTGCCCTGCTGGCGGTGCATGTCCCGCCGGCGTACATAGCCCAGGGCCTTGTTCTGCGCGTTGGTGACCACCACGTAGCGGCGGTCGTGTTCGTCGAGCAGTTCCAGCGCATCGCTTACCGGGGTTTCCGGGCTGACCGCCGGGGCGTTGTCTGCCGCATCTTCGGCGCGCACCAGCAGCAGGCGCTTGAGGGTGCTGTCCTGGCCTACGAAGTTGCTCACGAACTCGTCTGCCGGGTGCGCCAGCAGGGTGTCCGGGTGGTCCAGCTGCAGCAACCTGCCGGCACGGAAGATGGCAATCTTGTCGCCAAGCTTGATCGCTTCGTCGATGTCGTGGCTGACCATGATCACGGTCTTGTTCAGCGCCCGTTGCATTTCGAAGAATTCGTTCTGGATCATTTCACGGTTGATCGGGTCGACCGCGCCGAACGGTTCGTCCATCAACAGCACCGGCGCATCGGCCGCCAGCGCGCGGATCACGCCGATACGCTGCTGCTGGCCACCGGAAAGCTCGCGCGGGTAGCGTTGCAGGTACTGTTTGGGCTCGAGCTTGATCATGTGCATCAGTTCGCGGGCGCGTTCGTGGCATTTCTGCTTGTCCCAGCCGAGCAGGCGCGGCACCACGGTGATGTTCTCTTCGATGGTCATGTTGGGGAACAGGCCGATCTGCTGGATCACATAGCCGATGTGCCGGCGCAGGGTCACTTCGTCCAGCCCGGTGGTGTCCTCGCCATTGATGAACACCTGGCCCGAGGTTGGCGTGATCAGGCGGTTGATCATTTTCAGCGTGGTGCTTTTGCCGCAGCCCGATGGGCCGAGGAACACGCAGATTTCCCCTTCGTTGACGGTGAGGCTTACCGCGTCGACGGCTTTGACGTCCTTGCCGTTGACGTTGAAGGTTTTGCTGAGGTTCTTCAGTTCGATCATGAGCGCAGTCCTTCTGGAGTCAGGGCACGTTGCAGGGTTTGCAGCAGCAGGTCGGCGATGATGGCCAGCAGGCTGACCAGTACCGCGCCGACCAGCAGCATCGACATGTCGCTGCGGCTGATGGAGGTCAGGATCAGCACGCCAAGGCCGCCGGCGCCGATGGTGGCGGCAATGGTCATGACGCCGATGTTCATCACCACGGCGGTACGCACGCCGGCGAGGATCACCGGCACGGCGATGGGCAGCTCGACCATGCGCAGGCGCTGGCCGAAGGTCATGCCGATGCCGCGCGCGGCTTCGCGGATGCCGGGTTCGACATTGGTCAGGGCCAGGTAGGTGTTGCGCATGATCGGCAACAGCGAATACAGGAACACGGCGGTAATCGCTGGGAGCGGCCCGAGGCCTTGGCCGAATTTGGAGTAAAGCGGCAGCAACAGGCCGAACAGGGCGATCGACGGGATGGTCAGCAGTACCGTGGCGCTGGCCTGCAGCGGGCCGGCCAGGGCAGGGAAGCGGGTCATGAGGATGCCCAGCGGCACGCCCACCAGAATCGCCAGGCCCACGGCCACACCGACCAGCATGATGTGTTGGCCGGTCAGGTTCAGTACCTGGGTCCAGTCGAGGTGGTTGAAGGTATCGATCAGGTTCATGGCTGGCCCTCGCTGGTCAGTGGGTGATCGCGCAGGAAGGCGGCGGCCACGGCGGTCGGGTTCTGGTGCTCGACATCGACCTTGGCGTTGAGCTGGCGCATGGTTTCATCGTCCAGTTGCTCGGCCAGCGGTTTGAGCAGCCCCGCCAGCTGCGGGTTGGCGTCGAGCACGGCCTTGCGCACCACCGGCGCGGCCGTGTAGTCAGGGAAGTAGTGCTTGTCGTCTTCCAGCAGCTTCAGGTTGAAGGCGCTCAGGCGGCCATCGGTGGTGTACACCAGGCCGGCGAACACCTGGTTGTTGCGCATGGCGGTGTAGACCAGGCCCGCGTCCATCTGGCGGATGTTGGCGCGGCCCAGTTGCAGGTCGTACATCGCCTTCAGGCCGACCAGGCCATCGGGGCGGTTGGCGAACTCGGTGTCCAGCGCCACCAAGTGCTTGCGCTCGCTTTCGTCACGCAGTACCTGGTTAAGGTCGCTGATGCTGTTGACCTGCGGATAGGCCTCGGCCACTTGCTTGGGCAGGCCCAAGGCGTAGGTGTTGCTGAACTTCGACGGGGTCAGCCAGACCAGGCCTTTTTTCGCGTCCAGCGCCTTGACCTTGGCGTAGGTGGCTTCGGCGCTGGGCATGCGTTCTTCGATGTGGTTGTACGACACCAGCGATACGCCGGTGTATTCCCACATCAGGTCGAGCTGGCCGGTTTCCTGGGCCTGGCGCGCGATGTTGCTACCCAGGCCGGTGGTGACGCGCACGTCGAAACCGTTGGCACGCAGGTACTGCGCGGTGATTTCGGCCAGTACGGTCTGTTCGGTGAACACCCGCGCGCCGATGCGGATCTGGGGCTTTTCCGCTGCCTGGGCAACTCCTGCGAACAGCAAGGCCGCGCCCAGCAGCAAGGCGATTGTTTTCTTCATGCGTTCCCTATCCTTAGTGGGCCAGGCCACGTTCCAGCCAGCGCTTGCTGGAGAAACTCACCGCCGCGTCCAGTAGCAGGGCCAGCAGTGCGGTACAGGCGGCCCCCAGCAGCAGCTGGGGCTGGTTGTTCAGGGCGATGCCGGGGAAGATCAGGCTGCCCAGGCTATTGGCGCCAATCAGGAATGCCAGCGGTGCGGTGCCCACGTTCAAGGCCAGGGCCACGCGAACACCGCCGACAATGATTGGCACGGCGTTGGGCAGCTCGACCTGCCACAGTTGCTGGCGTGGGGTCATGCCAATGCCCGTGGCGGCTTCCTTGAGCGAGGCGGGGACGTTTTTCAGGCCTTCGTAGGTGTTGCGCACGATGGGCAGGAGGGAGGCGAGGAACAGTGCGAAGATCGCCGGCCCGGCGCCGATGCCCAGGATACTCAGGGCGATGGCCAGAACGGCCAGGGGAGGAATGGTATTGCCAACGTTGAAGAACTGCATGAAGCGCTCGGCTTGGTCGACCCGGTGCGGCCGACTGAGCGCAATGCCGGCGGGGATGCCCACGGCCAGTGCCGCCGCCATCGAAGCCAGCACCAATACCAGGTGCGCTTGCAGGTAGAACCCAAGATCGTCGCGATACCGCGCGATCGTGTCGATGCCGATCCAGTGGACCAGCAGGGCCAGGATGACGAGCACGGCGGCCCATCCCAACAGCCCTTTACCGTAGCGTTTAGCCACAGGCGGACTCCTTGTGTTGTCGGCGAGCACACTTCTTGGTTGCCGGCCAGGGGTGGCGGCGGGTGGTGTGTTCGCGAGTAGCAGCCAGATGCAAACCGCAGGCTGCGATCTGGCCATGAGCCGAACCCCGTCGGGCCCGAAAATGCTGATGAAACCAGCCCTCAACCGAAGCGGGTTGCAGGGGAGTGGACGTCTCCAAGGCCCTAAAGGTTCCCATTTGAGGCGGCATTTGGCCAGCGTTAATCACTGGGGGAATGCAAACCTGGCGCGAGAAAACAGCGGCTTGGCGCGCTGCAGGCGTTGAAATAACTGCCCTGTGGCCATTTGTCGTGATAAAGCGATTGTGTGGTGAATCTGCTGCCAGACCTGCAACCTCTCAATCAGCAGATTTTGGTCCCCGCCCAACTTCAGGTATGATATCGCCCCTTTCAAATCCCCCAGTCAGGCGATTTCCCATGACCAACCAGGCCGCCGAAGTCGCGAAGCGCCGCACTTTCGCAATCATTTCCCACCCCGACGCCGGTAAGACCACCATCACCGAAAAGCTGCTGCTGATGGGCAAGGCCATTGCCGTCGCCGGTACCGTGAAGTCGCGCAAGTCCGACCGCCATGCCACTTCCGACTGGATGGAAATGGAGAAGCAGCGCGGCATCTCCATCACCACCTCGGTGATGCAGTTCCCGTACCGCGAGCACATGATCAACCTGCTCGACACCCCCGGCCACGAAGACTTTTCCGAAGACACCTACCGTACCCTGACCGCCGTGGACTCGGCGCTGATGGTGCTGGACGGCGGTAAAGGTGTAGAGCCGCGGACCATCGCCCTGATGGACGTCTGCCGCCTGCGCGACACGCCCATCGTCAGCTTCATCAACAAACTCGACCGTGACATTCGCGACCCGATCGAACTGCTCGACGAGATCGAGGCGGTGCTGAAGATCAAGGCCGCGCCGATCACCTGGCCGATCGGTTGCTACCGTGACTTCAAGGGCGTGTACCACCTCACCGGTGACTACATCGTGGTGTACACCCCTGGCCACGGCCATGAGCGCACCGAGGCCAAGATCATCCAGAAGCTGGACTCCGACGAGGCCCGTGCCCACCTGGGTGACCAATACGATTCGTTCGTCGAGCAACTGGAGCTGGTGCAGGGTGCTTGCCACGAGTTCAACCAGGAAGAGTTCATCAATGGCCAACTGACCCCGGTGTTCTTCGGTACGGCACTCGGTAACTTCGGTGTCGACCACGTGCTCGACGCGGTGGTCGACTGGGCGCCGCGGCCGCTGGGGCGTGTGGCCCACGAACGTACCGTAGAGCCGGTCGAAGAGAAGTTCACCGGTTTCGTGTTCAAGATCCAGGCGAACATGGACCCGAAACACCGCGACCGTATCGCGTTCATGCGCATCTGCTCGGGCAAGTACGAAAAGGGCATGAAGATGCGCCACGTGCGCCTGAACAAGGACCTGCGTATCGGCGATGCGCTGACCTTCTTCTCCTCCGAGCGTGAGCAACTGGAAGAGGCCTTTGCCGGCGACATCATCGGCCTGCACAACCACGGCACCATCCAGATCGGTGATACCTTCACCGAAGGCGAGGCCCTGGGCTTTACCGGTATCCCGCACTTCGCCCCGGAGCTGTTCCGCCGTGTGCGCCTGAAGGACCCGCTGAAGTCCAAGCAGCTGCGCCAGGGCTTGCAGCAGCTGGCGGAAGAGGGTGCCACGCAGGTGTTCTTCCCTGAGCGCAGCAACGACATCATCCTGGGTGCGGTCGGTGTGCTGCAGTTCGACGTGGTCGCCAGCCGCCTGAAGGAAGAGTACAAGGTCGAGTGCGCCTACGAGCCGATCACCGTGTGGTCGGCCCGCTGGATCAGCTGCGACGACAAGAAGAAGCTCGAGGAATTCCAGACCAAGGCCATGGAAAACCTGGCCATCGATGGTGGCGGCCACCTCACTTACCTGGCGCCGACCCGGGTCAACCTGGCGCTGATGGAAGAACGCTGGCCGGACATCAAGTTCCGCGCTACCCGCGAGCACCACTGACTATTGGATTTGGGGCTGCCTTGCAGCCCTTCGCGGGCACGCCCGCTTCCACAAGGCTATCACTGCCCTCAGCTCTGGTGATATCCCTGTGGGAGCGGGCGTGCCCGCGAAGGGCCGCAAAGCGGCCCCATTTCAATTCCCGGCCTTGATACTGGTCCAGATCCGCGTCCTGATACGGTCGATCTTGGCCGGCATCGCCTCCAGCGCATACAGCTTGCCCATCACGGCCTCGCTCGGGTAAATCATCGCATTGCCTTTCAGCGCAGGGTCCACCAGCCCGTCTGCCTTGAGGTTGCCGTTGGCATACTGCACATGGTTGCTGATGTTGGCCATCACCTCCGGCTGCATCAGGTAGTTCATGTAGGCATAGCCAGCCTTTTCATCCGGCGCATCGGCCGGCATGGCCACCATGTCGAACCACAACGGCGCGCCTTCCTTGGGTATCGAATAGCCCACCTTGACGCCGTTGTGCGCCTCTTCGGCGCGGTTCTTCGCCTGCAGCACATCCCCCGAGAAGCCCACCACCACGCAGACATCGCCGTTGGCCAGGTCGCCAGTGTATTTCGAGGAGTGGAAGTAGCTGATGTAGGGCCGTACCTGCATCAACAGCGCCTTGGCCTTGTCGTAGTCTGCCGGGTTCTGGCTGTGGTGCGGCAGGCCCAGGTAGTGCAGGGCAATCGGCAGCAGCTCGGGGCCGTTGTCCAGCACCGCTACACCGCAGCTTTTCAGCTTGCTCATGTATTCGGGCTTGAAGATCAGGTCCCACGAGTCCAGCGGCGCGTTGTCGCCCAGTACCGCCTTGACCTTGTCGATGTTGTAGCCGATTCCGGTGCTGCCCCACAGGTAGGGGAAACCGTACTGGTTGCCCGGGTCATTCACCTCCAGCGCCTTGAGCAGCACCGGGTTGAGGTTCTGCCAGTTGGGCAGCTGCGACTTGTCCAGGCGTTTCAAGGCCTTGCCCTGGATCTGCCGGGCCATGAAGTGGTTGGAGGGGAACACCACGTCGTAGCCAGAGTTGCCGGTCATCAGCTTGCCGTCGAGGGTTTCGTTGCTGTCATACACGTCGTAGGTGGGCACGATGCCAGTGGCTTGCTGGAAATTTTTCAGCGTGTCGGGTGCCACGTAGCTGGACCAGTTGTAGATTTTCACCGTTTCGGCGGCACTGGCCACACTGGCGGCCAGCATCAAGGGTGCAAGAAGGCGTGTGCGCATGTCGGGGTTACCTTGCTTTGTCTGTCGTTATCGAAGGCAGGCGATTAGCGGATCAGAAAATCAGTACGTAGGTCTTGCGCACGGTTTCCTGGATGTCCCAGGTGCCGGTGCTATTGGCCGGTAGCATCAATGCGTCTCCGGCTTCTATAAGCAGGGGCTCGCCACCGTCGGGGGTGAAGGTGCAGCGGCCCTTGATGAAATGGCAGAACTCCTGTTGCACGATCTGCCGCCGCCAACGCCCGGGGGTGCACTCCCAGATACCGGTTTCGACGCCGTCGTCGCGTTCCACGCTGGTGACCGAAGCCACTGCCACGGGTTCGCCGAGCGGCACCGCTACCGGGCTGGCGCTAGCCAGTGCGACGCTGTCGGTATTCTTGAACTGGGTGATGCGCATGACCGGTGGATCCTGTGTAGGGGAAAGGGAATCAGTGCATGAAGCCTTCCATGAAGTCCGCGAGCGAGCTGGCCAGGCGCCGCCTCCAAGGCGCGCTGGCGGGGTTGGCGAGGGTCCGGTCCTCGTGGACGAAGCTCTGGATGATTGCGTTGTAGCCCAGCCAGCGGCAGGGCTCGGGGGGCCAGCTGGCCAGGCTTGAAACCGGGCGGTTGTCGAGCACCCACGGTTGCGCCGTCAGCGCGTTGTGCTGGTTGAGGATCAGGGCCGCCAGGGTCCGCCCGCCCAGGTTGGTGGCGCCAACGCCTTCGCCGCCGTAACCGCCGGCCAGGGCGATGCCGCGCTGGCGGTCGCAGAGCATGTGTGGGCGGAAGCGCCGCGCCATGCCAAGGTTGCCACCCCACGAGTGGGTGATGCGCACATGCTTGAGCTGTGGGAACAGTTCGCTGAACAGGTAGCGGCGCAGCTCGATTTCGTGTTCGTCGAGGTTGAAGTTTTCACGCAGGCGGCCGCCGAAGCGGTACCCGCCCCGGGCGCCGAATACCAGCCGGTTGTCGGCCGTGCGCTGGCCATAGGTGACCTGGCGGCTGCTTTCGCTGAAGGCCTGGCCCTGGCTCAGGCCGATCTGTTCCCAGGTCGCCTCGGGTAGTGGCTCGGTGGCCACCAGCAGGCTCTGCACCGGCAGTTGGTGTTTGCCCAACGGTGGCAGGCTGGCGGCGTAGCCTTCCACGGCGGGCACCACCCATTGGCAGCGAATGCGCGCCAGTGGTGTACGCACCTCACCCGGTTGCCAGTCGATGGCTGGGGTATTTTCGTAGATCGGTACACCCAGCGCTTCCAGCGCCCGGGCCAGGCCCCGGGCGAGCATGGCCGGCTGAATGGTCGCCGTGTGCGGGCTGTAGATCGCGCCATAGGCGTTGCTGACCCGTAGCTGCGCGTCCAGCTGTTCGGGGCGCAACCAACGGTAGTCGTCTTCGGTCATGCCCTGGCGGTACAGGTCGTCGAGGTAGGCGCGCAGGCTGCGTTCCTGTTCCGGGTAGCGCGCGGCGCAATACAGCACGCCCCCTTTGCGGTAGTGGCAGTCGATGCCTTCGCGCTGCAGCACGCTGTGCACCTCGTCCGGAATCCCGTGCAGCAGGTCGATGCTGGCGCGGCGCTGCTGCGGTGACAGGCTGGCGAGCAGGCGGTCTTCGCCGAGCAGGTTGCCCATCAGCCAGCCACCGTTGCGCCCAGAGGCGCCGAAACCGGCGATGTTGGCATCGATCAGTGCAATGTTCAGCTGGGGTGCCTGGCGCTTGAGGTAGTAGGCGGTCCACAGCCCGGTGTAGCCCGCGCCGATGATGCACACATCCGCGTCCAGGTCGTCGCGCAGGGCCGGGCGGGCGCACAGCGGCTCGTCGAGCTGGTCCATCCACAGGCTGAGCGTGCGCAGGGGTTGCATCGGGTTCGGCTCCACGTCCGTCAAGGTCTGTGGCCGATCCTAGTCGGGCGAGTGGGCGGCTGTCTTACGTGCGTGCACGCAGGGAAATTTGCTTCAGGTAGGCCTTGGGTGTGAGCCCGGTGTGTTCACGGAAGCACTTGTAGAACGCCGACAGCGAATTGAAGCCAGCGTTGAACGCCAGGTCATCGATGGGTGTTCCGGCGCTGTTGTCATCAAGGCTGGCCATCAGGTGCTGCAGGCGCGCCTGGTTGACGTAGCGGTAGAAGCTTTGCCCAAGCACCTGGTTCAGCAGGTAGGAAATCTGGTTGCGACTGTAGCCACTGGCATCGGCAACTTGCTGCAGATCCAGTTCAGGGTCCAGGTAGGGGCGCTGGCGCTGAAAATAGTGTTCCAGGTCCTGGGCCATGGTCGACAGCTGCCGCGGTGACAGGCCCAGGCGGCTGGTGGCTGGCCGCGCGCCGCCGGTGCCCGCGGTGTTGCCGTGCTGGCGCACCAGGGTCGCATATTCGTTGACCCGCCAGATCAGGCCGTCCCTCACCGTAATTGCCTCGCTGGACTGAAACGCCACCAGGCCATCGCCGCCCTGCACCGTAACCTGGTACTGGATGAACGCGGTGCAGCCATCGACGCGGATACGGTCACTGTGGACGATGTCTTCGCCGGCTTCGTGGGGTAGGCAGGCGCGCACGTAGTCGCGCAGTTCGCGATAGCCCAGCACGCGGTTCTGGAAGAAGTCGTGATACTGGACATCGGGGTGATAAAGCGCCATCACGCCGTCGAGGTCACGGTGCTTCCAGCACAGGTGGTAGCGCAGCACGGTCTCGGCGGTGAGTGGGGTCTGGGCGGGGTCATCGGGAAGCGTCATGGCTGGATCATGCCTTGCCGGCCAAGCCATCACAAGAATGCAGAACACCTGATGGATAGGGCGCTTTCGCGCATTTTGCACGGTTCAGCAGGCGGCCAGCGAGCTAAGCCACTGATTTGTATGGGCGTCATTTTTTGTCACAGCTGGCACAGCTACTGCAAAGGTTACTGCGCGAATGGAATTCTCGCTAACAACATAAGGCGCACACATCATGATCACCTCTGCCGACTACCCCGCTGTCGATACGCAAAGCCGTTCAGGTGTTTCCTGGGCGGCCATCTTCGCTGGCGCGGCTGCTGCCGCATCCGTTTCCCTCATCCTTGTGGTACTGGGCGCGGGATTGGGCTTCGCCGCCACCTCGCCTTGGGCTGACGAAGGGGCGAGTGCCAAAGCCCTGGGCGTTTCTACCATTGTCTGGCTGCTGCTCACGCAGATCATCGCATCGGGCATGGGCGGTTATATTGCCGGCCGGCTGCGGGTGAAGTGGGCGAACCTGCACGGTGACGAGGTGTACTTCCGCGATACCGCGCATGGCTTCCTGTCGTGGGCAGTGGCCACCCTGGTCGCCGCCATGCTGGTGCTGGGTGCGGCGGGCAACCTGGTAGGTGCCGGGGCCAGCGCTGCGTCGCAAGCGGCCACGGTGTCTGCTGCCGCAGGTGCATCGGCGGCTACCGGCAGCAACAATGACTCGATGGGGTACTTCGTCGACAGCCTGTTCCGCGGTGACGGCCCGGCGCCAGTCAGCGAAGACGCCGCCAATGGGGTTGCCGCGCGCATTCTGGCCAAGGGCATTGCCGGGGACGGCGCATTGCCTCCGGAGGACCGTACCTACCTGGCGCAGTTGGTGGCGCAGCGTACCCGCCTGACCCAGGCCGAAGCCGAAGCTCGCGTGGACCAGGTAATGGCTCAGGTGCAGCAGCTGAAAAACGATGCCAAGCAAGCGGCCGACACTGCCGCCAAGGTAGCTGCCTGGACTGCCCTGTGGACCTTCGTCGCGCTGCTGTGCGGCGCCTTTATCGCCAGCGTCGCGGCCCTGTATGGCGGCCGCCTGCGCGACCGCGTGCAGTGGCTGGAAGGCGACTACGTCACTACCCGCACCGTTCAACGTTAAGCAAGGAGAATTATCATGCGCTCGATATTGCTGTGGATGCTTGGAGTACCGATTCCCGTGATCATCCTGATTGCACTGTTCATGCACTGACAGTAAGGGCGGCCCAGGCCGCCCTTTGCTATTGCCACCATTGACGGAGGTTGAACATGCGCTCGATATTGCTGTGGATGATCGGCGTGCCGATACCGGTGATTATCCTGATCTGGATTTTCATGCATTGAGCGGCTGGGGGCCGCGGTGCGGCCCATCGCGGCGCAAGGCCGCTTCTGCAGAGGTCGCGTGAACCTCACGCCAGCGCAGACCGCTCTGGCAACTGATTAAAGAAACTGCTCCGCGTAATGACAGGCCACTTGCCGTGTACCGACTTGCCTGAACGCCGGCACGTCCTTGGCGCAGCGCTCAGTGGCATGTGGGCAGCGCTTGTGGAACGCGCAGCCGTCCGGCGGGTTCAGCGGGTTGGGCAACTCCCCGGCAATTCTGATTTTCGGCTTCAGCGGGTCGGGATGAATCGCCGGTGTCGCTGACAGCAGTGCCTGGGTGTACGGGTGCAGCGGCTTCTCGTAGATGTCCTCCTTAGGCCCCATTTCCGCAGGCCTTCCCAGGTACATCACCAGCACCTGGTCGGCCACGTGCCGCACCACCGCGAGGTTGTGCGAGATGAACACGTAGGCGGTGTTGAACTCCTTCTGCAAGTCCATGAACAGGTTCAGTACCTGTGCCTGGATCGACACGTCCAGCGCGGAAGTCGGTTCGTCTGCCACCAGTACCTTGGGCTGCAGCATCATCGCCCGGGCCAGGGCGATGCGCTGGCGCTGGCCGCCAGAGAACATGTGCGGGTAGCGCTGATAATGCTCGGGGCGCAGGCCGACCTGCTCCATCATCTTCTGCACCTTGTCTCGCCGTTCGGCCTTGCTTAGCGAGGTGTTGATCAGCAAAGGTTCGGCCAACTGGTCGCCAATCTTCTGCCGCGGGTTGAGCGAAGCGTAGGGGCTCTGGAATACCATCTGCACGTCGCGGCGCAGTTGCTTGCGCTGGGCCTTGCTGGCGCCAGTGACTTCGGTGCCGGCAATTTGCAGGGAGCCGGAAGACGGCTCTTCGATCAATGTCAGGGCGCGGGCCAGGGTCGACTTGCCGCAGCCAGACTCACCCACCACCGCCAGGGTCTTGCCGGCCTCCAGCTCGAACGACACGCCGTTGAGCGCGCGGACCAGTGCGTGGCCTTTGAACAGCCCGCGGGATACTTCGTAATGCCGGGTCAATTCCCGGGCAGTCAGAACCACGGCCATTACGCCACCTCCTGGTTCAGCGGGTAGAAGCAACGCACCAGGCTGTGCGCCTGAGGGTCGAGGGGCGGGCGCTGGCGCCGGCAGTTGTCCTGTACATAAGGGCAGCGCGGCGACAGCAGGCAGCCCACGGGCCGGTCGTAGCGGCCAGGCACGATGCCGGGCAGGGTAGCCAGGCGTTCGGCGCCAAGGCTGTGTTCGGGGATGGCCGCCAGCAGGGCTTCGCTGTAAGGGTGGGCCGGCAGGTCGAACAGCTCCGGAACCTGGCCAACTTCCACCGCCTGGCCGGCATACATCACGCACACCCGCCTGGCCGTTTCGGCGACCACGGCAAGGTCGTGGGTGATGAGGATCAGCGCCATGTTGCGCTCTTTCTGCAGGTTCACCAGCAGTTCCATGATCTGCGCCTGGATCGTCACGTCCAGCGCGGTGGTGGGCTCATCGGCGATCAGCAGCTTGGGTTCGCCGGCAATCGCCATGGCAATTGCCACACGCTGGCTCATGCCGCCGGACAACTGGTGCGGGTAGGCATCCAGGCGGCTTTCCGCCGCCGGGATCTCGACCTTTTTCAATAGCTCAAGGGCACGTTGGCGCGCTGCCTTGCCCTTCAGGCCCAAGTGTTGGCGCAACACCTCCTCGATCTGGAAGCCTACCGTGTAGCTGGGGTTCAGTGCGGTCATCGGGTCCTGGAAGACCATGGCGATGTCCTTGCCCACCACCTTGCGCCGTTGCCGGCCGCTGAGCTTGAGCATGTCGGTGCCGTCGAACGTGAGGGCGTCGGCGGTAATGCGCCCAGGCGCATCGATCAGGCCCATCAGGGCCATCATGGTGACCGATTTACCCGAGCCGGACTCGCCAACGATCGCCAGGATCTCGCCGGCGTCCACCGCCAGGTCCAGGCCATCGACCACCGGTACGGCAGTGGCGTCGCCGAAGCGCACGTTCAGGTTGTTGATCTGTAACAGTGACATGGCGTTCTCCTCAGGCGGCGTTCTTGAGTTTCGGGTCCAGCGCATCGCGCAGGCCGTCGCCCATCAGGTTGATTGCCAACACACTGAGCAGAATGGTCAGGCCGGGCAGGCTCACCACCCACCAGGCACGCTCGATGTAGTCACGCGCCGAAGCCAGCATGGTGCCCCACTCGGGGGTGGGCGGCTGCACGCCCAGGCCAAGGAAGCCCAGGGCGGCGGCGTCGAGGATCGCCGAGGAAAAACTCAAGGTGGCCTGCACGATCAACGGTGCCATGCAGTTGGGCAGCACCGTGACGAACATCAGGCGTGGCAAGCCGGCGCCGGCCAGGCGTGCGGCCGTGACGTAGTCGCGGTTCAGCTCGCCCATGACGGCGGCGCGGGTCAGGCGCACGTAAGAGGGCAGCGATACGATGGCGATCGCAATCACCGTGTTGATCAGGCCTGGGCCGAGAATGGCGACGATCGCCACCGCCAGCAGCAGCGACGGCAGGGCCAGCATCACGTCCATCAGGCGCATGATCGACGGGCCCAGCAGTTGCGGGAAGAACCCGGCCAGCAGGCCTAGCAGGATGCCCGGGATCAGCGACATCACCACCGAGGACAGGCCGATCAGCAGCGACAGCCGCGCGCCCTGGATCAGGCGTGAAAGCAGGTCGCGGCCGAGTTCGTCGGTGCCAAGGATGAACTGCCAGGTGCCGCCCTCCAGCCACACCGGTGGGGTCAACAGGAAGTCGCGGTACTGCTCGCTGGGGTCATGGGGGGCGACCCATGGCGCGAACAGCGCGCAGAACACCACCAGGCACATGAACGCCAGGCCCATCACCGCGCCTTTGTTGCGCGCGAAGGCTTGCCAGAATTCTTTGTACGGCGAAGGGTAGAGCAGGCTTTGGTCCACCGGGCTGGCCGGCGACACGGATTTCGGAATCGGGCTAGTCATGGCAAGGGCCTCAGCGCTGATGACGGATGCGTGGGTTGGCCAGGCCGTAGAGAATGTCCACGACGAAGTTGACCAGGATTACCAGGCAGGCGATCAGCAGGATGCCGTTCTGGACCACGGGGTAGTCACGGGCGCCGATGGCTTCGATCAGCCATTTGCCGATGCCCGGCCAGGAGAAGATGGTTTCGGTCAGCACCGCACCGGCCAACAGCGTGCCGACCTGCAGGCCGAACACGGTGAGCACCGGGATCAATGCGTTGCGCAAGCCATGCACGAACACTACCCGGGCCGGCGACAGGCCTTTGGCACGGGCTGTACGGATGTAGTCCTCGCGCAGCACTTCAAGCATCGATGAGCGGGTCATGCGCGCGATTACCGCCAGCGGGATGGTGCCGAGCACGATGGCAGGCAGAATCAGGTGCATCACTGCGTCCTTGAATGAACCTTCCTCATCGCTGAGCAGGGTGTCGATCAGCATGAAGCCGGTTTTCGGCTCGATGTCGTAGAGCAGGTCGATGCGCCCGGACACCGGGGTCCAGCCCAGGCTCACCGAGAAGAACATGATCAGGATCAGACCCCACCAGAAGATCGGCATCGAATAGCCCGCCAGGGATATGCCCATTACCCCGTGGTCGAACAGCGAGCCGCGTTTGAGCGCCGCGATCACCCCGGCCAGCAGGCCGACCACGCCAGCGAACAACAGCGCGGCAAAGGCCAGTTCCAGGGTGGCCGGGAACAAGGTCAGGAACTCGCGCCACACGCTTTCGCGGGTGCGCAGCGATTCACCCAGGTCGCCCTGGGCCAGCTTGCCGACATAGTCCAGGTACTGGACCGGCAGGGGTTTGTTCAAGCCCAGGCGCTCCATGGCCTGGGCATGCATTTCGGGGTCGACCCTGCGCTCGCCCATCATCACTTCCACCGGGTCGCCGGGGATCAGGCGTATGAGCGCGAAAGTCAGCAACGTGATGCCGAAAAAGGTCGGTATCAGCAGGCCAAGGCGCCGGGCAATAAAACTCAACATTGTCGGGGTTACCTCATCAGACCGTACGGCCAGCAGCACGCTACGGCAATGCCGCCGGTTCCCTGCTGGGCGCCGGCGGTCGTCGTTGTTCTACTTCACCCGGGTGGTGGCGAAGTTGTTTTTGGCCAGAGGGCTGATCACGTAGCCCTCTACATTGTCACGCATGGCGGTGAACATCTTCGGGTGGGCCATGCTGATCCACGGTTGGTCGTCATCGTACACCTTCAATGCCTCGCTATAGAGCCTTGCCCGTTCGTCGTTGTCGACCACCTCGCGGGCTCGGCTGATCAGCTCCTGAAACTTAGGGTTGCACCAGCGCGCATAGTTCTCGCCGGTCTTGGCCGCCTCGCAACTGAGCAGGGGGGTGAGGAAGTTGTCCGGGTCGCCGTTGTCGCCCGCCCAGCCGGTGGAAACCAGGTCGGCTTCACCGCGCTTGGCGCGGCGCAGCATCTCGGCCCACTCCATCACACGGATATCCAGCTTCAGGCCGATCTGGCCGAGGTCGGCCTGCAGCATCTCGGCCGACAGGCGCGGGTTGGGGTTGGTCATGCCACCGCCGTTGCGGGTGAACAGGGTGATGACGGTGCCCTCCGGCACACCCGCCTCCTTGAGCAGGGCGCGCGCCTTGGCAAGGTCACGCGGCGGGTTCTGGTTGGCCGGGTTGAAGCCCATCATGCTGGGCGGGTAGGGGTTCACCCCGACCAAGGCATTACCTTTGCCGAACAGCTGGTCGACGTGGGTCTGGCGGTCGAATGCCATGTTGATGGCTTTACGCACACGCACGTCGCTGAGGTACTTGTGCTGGGTGTTCATGGCAACATAGCCGGTCACCAGCGCTTCGGTTTCGGCCACCTTGAGGGTGCGGTCGGCCTTGATCGAGGGCACGTCGTCCGGCTTGGGGTACAGCGCCACCTGGCACTCGTTGGCGCGCAATTTCTGCAGGCGCACATTGCTGTCGGTGGCAATGGCGAAGATCAGGGCGTCGGCCGGCGGTTTGCCGCGGAAGTAGTCGGGGTTGGGTTTGAAGCGGACCTGCGCGTCCTTGTTGTAGCGCTGGAAGATGAACGGCCCGGTGCCGATGGGTTTGCTGTTCAGCTCGGCGGTCTTGCCGGCCTTGAGCAACTGGTCGCCGTATTCTGCCGAATAGATAGAGGTGAAGCCCATGGCCATGTCATGCAGGAACGGTGCTTCGGGGCGGGTGAGGGTGATCACCACGGTATGCTCGTCGGTCTTGTCCACCGCCTTGAGCAACTGGCTGAAGGCCATGCTCTCGAAGTAAGGGTAGCCGACGCTGGTCTTGTCGTGCCACGGGTGCGCCGGGTCCAGCTGGCGCCGCAGGCTCCACAGCACATCGTCGGCGTTGAATTCGCGGGTGGGTGTGAAGTAGTCGGTGCTGTGGAACTTCACGCCCTTGCGCAGGTGAAAGGTATAGGTCAGGCCATCTGCTGAAATGTCCCAGCGCTCGGCCAGGGCCGGCTCGATGTCGGTGGTCCCGGGCTTGAAGTCCACCAGGCGGTTGAACAGTGTTTCAGAGGACGCATCGAAGGTGACGCCGGTGGTGTACTGGACCACGTCGAAGCCCTCCGGGCTGGCTTCGGTGCAGACCACCAGCGGCTTGGCCGCCAGTTGCGTGGCACTGCCGAGCACCAGCGCAGCCAGCGCCAGGCGTAGCGGTCGCGACTTGATGAAAACTCTGTGCATGGGTTGAAGACTCCCTGCGTGCATTGATTCCAGCGTAGCCGCCAAGGCCCGCCGTGCAGCGGGCCGTGGCGCAAACGGTCAGAGAATGTTGAATGGGATGGTGGTGACCACGCGGAACTCGTCCAGGCTGCCATCGGCCTGCGCCTTGCTGGCGCGGTGCGTGGTGTAGGTGGCGCGGATACTGGTGTCCTTCAACGGCCCGCTCTGCACCGCGTAGCTGGTGCCGATACCCCACTCGTAGTGGGTTTCGCCATCCAGGCCCCTCACGTCATAGGCGGTGCCACGGTAGTGGGTGCCATCGATGCCCCAGCCGCGGGCGTTGTACAGGTTGAACTTCAAGCCTGGCACGCCGTAGGGCGCCATGTTCAGCACGTAGGAAATCTGCAGGGATTTCTCGTTCGGGCCGTTGAAGTCCGAGAGCAACGAGTTGGCCAGGAAAATGCCGTTGGTTTCGTGCAGGTAGTCGAAGTATTCGTTGCCGTTGACCTGCTGCCACGAAGCACTGAGGGTGTGCGCCTGGTGGGTCAGGCCGAACGACAGGCTGTAGGTGTCGTTGTCGATCTTGCCCATTTTCTGGCTGCCGGCGTCGACTGTCTTGTAGTAGTTCAGGCCAGTGGTCAGGCTGAGCACCGCACTGTCGCCAAGCACGTGGTTGGCGCCGAAGTAGTACTGGTTCCAGAAGTCATCGACTTTGGTGGCGTACAGGCTGGTGCTCAGGCTCTTGAACGGCTGGTAGTTGATGCCGGCAGTGCTGGCACGGTCGGTTTCCACGCCAGTGGCGCTGTACTCGCTGCGGAACTTGCTGAGGCTTTGCTCGGTACGCGGCGAGACGCGGTCGAAGGTGCCCAGGTCGAAGTTGAGGTTGTCGAACTCGGCACTGTGCAGGAACACGCCCTGGAAGCTCGACGGCAGGGCACGGTTGCCGATGTAGGCGATCATGGGTGTGTCCACCGATTGCCGGCCCAGGGTGAGGGTGGTGTTGGACACGCGTGCCTTGATGTTGCCCAGGCCCAGCTTGCTCCACTGGCCGATGGGGTCGCCGTCGCTGTGGGTGAGGGTGCGGTTGTTGGGGCCGGCTACGGCCTGGCGGCTCTGCTGCAGCGCAATCGCATTGTAGCCGGCGGCCTCGACGGCGATGCCGACGGTACCCTCGGTAAAGCCGGAGCTGTAGTTGAGGATGGTGCCCTGCACCCAGTTCTCACGGCTGTGGGTGTCGTGGCGGGTGCCGTCGTTCTTGTAGTACTTCCACAGGGGGGCGCGCGCCGCGCGTTCGCGGGCGTACCAGTTACGGGTGCTGCCGGACAGGTTCTGCCCCTCGATAAAACCGCTGGCCTGGGCTTGCTCGCTGGTGCTCTTGAGGGTGATGGGAATGAACGCCTGGCTTTGCGGGTCAGCCTGGGCCACGGTGGTCACTGCACTGATGGATAAGGCCAGTGCGCTCAAGGTGAATAGTTTCAAGTTGAAGCTCCCTTTCTTTTCTAGTTATGGCCGGCCTTGTGGGCCGGGTGCTTGCTGCGGTGTTGCCAGGGTTGCCGCGGGGTTGCCGGGCTTGATCCGGACGCTGTGTTGCCTGTACCGGCGAAGCGGCCGGTGCAGGTTGGCCATCAGTCAACACTCACACCGGAGAAATCATTGCGCCCAAACGGGCTGACCTTGAATTGGGAAACCTTGACGCTGAGCGGCTGGTTGACGGTGGAATGGGCCACCGGGGTGATCGGCACCTGCTGCTTGAGGCGCTGCTGTGCCTGCTGGTACAGGGCGCTGCGTTGCACCGGGTCGCTCACGCGCTTGGCCTGCATGACCAGGCTGTCGTACTGCGGATCGCACCACTGCGAGTAGTTGTTGCTGCCAATGGCGGCGCAGCTGTAGAGGGTGCCCAGCCAGTTGTCGGGGTCGCCGTTGTCACCGGTCCAGCCGATCAGGGCGATGTCGTGCTCGCCGTTTTTCATGCGCTTTATGTATTCCCCCCACTCGTAGCTGACGATGCGCACCTTGAGGCCGAGTTTGTTCCAGTCGGCCTGCAGCATTTCGGCCATCAGCTTGGCGTTGGGGTTGTACGGGCGCTGCACCGGCATGGCCCACAAGGTGACCTCGGTACCTGGCGCTACGCCGGCCTGGCGCAGCAGTTGGCGGGCCTTTTCCGGGTTGTAAGGGGCATCCTTGAGGCTGTTGTCCTAGGACCATTGGGTCGGTGGCATGGCGTTGACTGCCAACTGGCCGGCGTCCTGGTACACCGCCTGGATGATGGCTTGCTTGTTCACCGCCATGTCCAGCGCCTGGCGTACTTCCAGGCGGTCGAACGGTGCATGGCGGGTGTTGTAGGCGATGTAGCCGAGGTTGAAGCCCGGCTGCTGCAGCACCTGCAGCTGGCTGTCGGCGCGAAGGGCCGGCAGGTCGGCCGGGCGCGGGTGCAGGGTGACCTGGCATTCGTTGCGGCGCAGTTTCTGGATGCGCACCGAGGGGTCTACGTTGATCGAAAACACCAGGTTGTCGAGCTTTACCTGCTCGGGGGCCCAGTAGGCCTTGTTGCCCTTGTAGCGGATCTGCGAGTCCTTCTGGTAGCGCTGGAACACGAACGGGCCGGTGCCGATCGGGTGCTGGTTGATGTCACTGGCACGCCCGCTGGCCAGCAGCTGCTCGGCGTACTCGGCAGAGAGGATCGAGGCGAAGCTCATGGCCAGGTTCTGAATGAATGCGGCATCCACCGCGTTCAGGGTGAACACCACGGTCAGAGGGTCGCGTTTCTCGACCCGGGCGATGTTCTTGTCCAGGCCCATGCTGATGAAATAGGGGAACTCGGTGGGGTAGGCCTGGCGGAACGGGTGGCCTTTGTCGAGCATGCGGTTGAAGGTGAACAACACGTCGTCGGCATTGAAGTCGCGGCTGGGCGTGAAGGCCTTGTTGCTGTGGAACCTGACCCCTTCACGCAGGTGGAAGGTGTAGTTCAAGCCGTCGTCGGACACCTCCCAGCGGGTAGCCAGGGCAGGGTGCACGGCGGTGCCGCCACGTTCGAACTCGACCAGGCGGTTGTAGATCGGTTCGGCGGCGTCGTTGTCGGTGGCGGTGGTGTACTGGGCGGTGTCGAAACCGGCAGGGCTGCCTTCGGAGCAGAACACCAGGCTGTTGGCGTACAGGTGGGGGGCCTGGCTGATCAGGCCCAGGGCCAGCAGGGCAGCAAGTCGGGTGGCGTGGCGCATGGCAAGTCCTTTTCCTCTGTTTGCACCGCCTACGGGTACGAATGGCGGCAACAGTGTGCCGACCCCGCAGCGGATAGCTGCAGGCCGACAGAAATCAGTGATTGGAGGGGAGGGCACCCACCGCCTGGCGGGTGCCGGGGCTACCCTATTTGTCCACGCTGACGCCGTAGAAGGCGTTCAGCGCGAACGGGCTGATCTTGAAGTCCTTCACCTTGACGCTCATCGGCTGGTAGACGGTGGAGTGGGCGATCGGGGTGATCGGCACCTGCTCCTTGAGGATGCGCTGTGCCTGCTGGTACAGCTCGGTGCGCTTGGCTTGGTCGGAGGTGGCCTTGGCCTGTTTGATCAGGCTGTCGTAGGGCTTGTAGCACCACTTGGAGAAGTTGTTGCCGTCAATGGCATCGCAGCCGTAGAGGGTGCCTAGCCAGTTGTCCGGGTCTCCGTTGTCGCCGCTCCAGCCAATCAGCATGGCGCCCTGTTCGCCGGCTTTGGAGCGCTTGATGTACTCGCCCCACTCATAGCTGACAATTTTTGCCTTGATGCCGATCTTGGCCCAGTCGGACTGCAGCATTTCGGCCATCAGCTTGGCATTGGGGTTGTACGGGCGTTGCACGGGCATGGCCCACAGGGTGATTTCGGTGCCTTCCTTGATGCCGGCTTCCTTGAGCAGTTGTTTGGCTTTTTCCGGGTCGAACGGTGCGTCCTTGATGCTGGTGTCATACGACCACTGCGTGGGCGGCATGGCGTTGACCGCCAACTGGCCGGCGCCCTGGTAGACCGACTCGATGATGCGCTTCTTGTCCACGGCCATGTCCAGCGCCTGGCGCACTTTCAGCTGGGCCATGGGGTTGGGCTGGTTGCTGCCCTTGATCTGGTCCATCACGTTATAGGCGATGTAACCCAGGTTGAAGCCGGCCTGCTGGGGCATCTGCAGGTTCTTGTCGGCCTTCAGCGGCTCGATATCGGCCGGGCGTGGGAAGAGGGTGACCTGGCATTCGTTCTTTTTCAGCTTCTGCATGCGTACCGAGGCGTCGGTGGTGATGGCGAAGATCAGGTTGTCGATCTTCACGTCCTCGGGCTTCCAGTAATCCTTGTTGCCCTTGAAGCGGATCTGCGCGTCCTTCTGGTACTTGCTGAACACGAACGGGCCGGTGCCGATCGGCTTCTGGTTGATGTCGGCGGCCTTGCCGTTCTTGAGCAACTGGTCGGCGTATTCGGCGGACTGGATCGAGGCGAAGCTCATGGCCAGGTTCTGGATGAACGCTGCATCGACCTCGTTGAGGGTGAACTTGACGGTGTGCTCGTCAAGCTTCTCCAGCTTGGCGATGTTCTTGTCCATGCCCATGTCGGTGAAGTACGGGAACTCGGTCGGGTAGGCCTTGCGGAAGGGGTGGTCCTTGTCGAGCATGCGGTTGAAGGTGAAGAGCACGTCGTCGGCGTTGAACGGGCGGGTCGGCTTGAAGTAGTCGGTGGTGTGGAACTTCACCCCCTCGCGCAGGTGGAAGGTGTAGGTCTTGCCATCGTCGGACACGTCCCAGCGGGTGGCCAGGCCGGGTATCACTGCAGTGCCGCCGCGTTCGAACTGCGTCAGGCGGTTGAAGACGGTTTCGGCCGAGGCGTCGAAGTCGGTGCCGGTAGTGTATTGCCCTGGATCGAAGCCGGCCGGGCTGCCTTCGGAGCAGAACACCAGGTTGGACGCGGCAAGTGCCGACGGAGCACCGGTGAGCAAGCCTGCACCGAGCAGGAACGGTATGACTGCGTGTTTGAGCATGGTGGCCTCATTTTTGTCATTTTTCGAGTGAGGTGGCCTCGTGAGCCGACCTGCGGATACTTATGCAGGGGATGTTCCCAATGCAACAGGTACAAGGATAGTTGGCGCCTGGAATGTGGCACGAACGTACATGGATGTCGCATCGCTATAACTTTCGGCGAAGTTAAACGTTTGCGTGGGCAAAATGATGGCTTTTTTCGAGGTGTTTCGAGGCGGGAATTTTGTAGGATGCACCTGAACGGTGCGTAAGAAAGGTCTGAAACGCTTTTTTCAGCCCCCCACACGGCCCCTGTAGGAGCGGCCTTGCGTCGCGATGGGCCGCGCGCAGCGGCCCCCTGTGCAGCACACTGCTACAACAGGGGAGCGCCCCCGCCCCGTCGCGACCCCAGGCCGCGCATATCGGCGCTAGTTGCTTAAGGCATCTGCACTTCAATCAACCCATCAGCATTCATGCTCACCTCGCTGGTACCGGCTTCGATGTCGGGCGCCGGCGCCGCTTCATCTGCGCTCATGGCCTTCATGGCCATGGGGGCGCTGCGCAGGTACGGCCGTGGGTAGCCGCTGCTGTTCAGGTTCAGGCTGACCACTTTGTAGCCTGTGCCGCCCAAGGCTTGCGTGGCCAGTTGTGCACGGGCCTTGAACGCATCCATGGCATCCTTGAGCAGCTCGTCTTCGCTGGACTTGCGCGTGGCCGGCGCGATGGAGAAGTCCATGCCACCCATTTTCAGCTCTTGCAGCAGGTCGGCGGTCAGTTGCGAGAGGGCCGGGAAATCGGCGCTTTCCAGGCGCAGCTCGGCGCGCTCACGCCAGCCGGTGATCTTCTGGCCTTTGCTGTCGTAAACGGGGTAGCTGTTGCGGCTGCCCTGGCTGATCTTCACATCCTTGACCTGGCGCGACTGCTGCACGGCCTTGTTCATGGTTTCTGTGATCTGCTTGGCGAGCTTGCCGGGGTCGCTGTTCTGCGCTTCGCTATACAAGGTCACGACCATCAGGTCGCGCGCCACTTCCTTGCTGACCTCGGCGCGCAGCGATACCTGGTTGTAGCGCGGTTCATCGGCCGCCAGTGCCGGCAGGCTGGCGAGCAGGCCGCAAGACATGATCAGGGCGGCGCCGTGACGTGGAATGTGCATGTGGTACTCCTTGGCAATAAAAGGCGTGGTCGCTGGTCATCCATGCCACGCATGGCCAATCAGACCGGCATCAGTGTAGTGGGTTCAACAGTGCCATCATGACAGTGTGACAAAGTGTGGCGCTTTGCCGCAGCGCTGCAGCAGGGGGCCCGGCTTCGGTATACTCCAGCCGATTTTCTGGAGCACTCATCAGGAGAGCTCATGCTCGCCGCCGTACAACCGTTGTCCGCTACCCGCCAGAACCTCTGGCGCCTGACCGTCATTCGTGTGCTGGTCCTGGCTGCCCAGGCCGGCTCGGTCGGTGTCGCCTACTGGACCGAACTGCTGCCCTTACCCTGGCTATCGCTGGCCGGTACCTTGGCCTTGTCGTCGCTGCTGTGTGCCTTCACCGCCCTGCGCCTGCGCTTGTCGGTGCCCGTCACCGAAATGGAATACGCCCTGCAGCTGGCCTGTGACCTGTTGATCCACAGTGCCTTGCTGTATTACTCCGGTGGCTCGACCAACCCGTTCGTGTCCTACTACCTGGTACCGTTGGCCATTGCCGCAGTGACCCTGCCGTGGCTGTATTCGCTGATCCTGTCCGGTATTGCCCTGACCGCCTACAGCTTGCTGCTGGTGCAGTTCTACCCGCTCGAAGGCCTGCCCATGGCGCGGGACAAGATGCAGGTGTACGGCATGTGGCTGAGTATTGCCCTGGCGGCGGCGGTGATCACCTTCTTCGCGGCACGCATGGCTGAAGAGCTGCGGCGCCAGGAGCAACTACGCTCCGAGCGGCGTGAAGAAAGCCTGCGCGACGAGCAGTTGCTGGCCGTAGCCACCCAGGCCGCCGGCGCCGCTCATGAGCTGGGCACGCCGCTGGCCACCATGAGTGTGCTGATCAATGAAATGCGCCAGGACCACACCGACCCGCTGTTGCAGGAAGACCTGCAAATCCTTCAGGACCAGGTGAAGCTGTGCAAGGAAACCCTGCAGCAACTGGTACGCGCCGCTGAAGCCAACCGCCGCCTGGCGGTGGTCGAGCAGGATGTCACCGCCTGGCTGGACGAAGCGCTGAACCGCTGGCACCTGATGCGCCCGGAAAGCAGCTACCGCTTCCAGCGCCTGCGTGACGGCCAGGTGCCGCGCCTGACCCCGCCACCGGACCTGACCCAGGCGCTGCTGAACCTGTTGAACAATGCGGCCGATGCCTGCCCCGATGACCTTGAAGTGCGCCTTGACTGGGACGCTCAGGATATCGTTATCAGCATCCGCGACCATGGCCCTGGCGTGCCGCCGGCCATTGCCGAAGCCATCGGCAAACCCTTCATTACCACCAAGGGCAAAGGTTTCGGCCTGGGCCTGTTCTTGAGCAAGGCCAGCGTGACCCGTGCGGGCGGTTCGGTAAAACTTTATAGTCATGAGCAGGGTGGCACCCTGACCGAACTGCGCCTGCCCTATGGCAAGCGAGGAGATGAATGATGAGCGAAGAAAACCAGGTCGAGAGCGAAGAGCTGCCGCACCTGCTGCTGGTGGATGACGATGCCACCTTCACCCGGGTCATGGCGCGCGCCATGAGCCGTCGCGGGTTCCGCGTGAGCATTGCCGGTTCCGCCGAAGAGGGCTTGATCCTGGCCCAGCAGGACCTGCCGGATTACGCCACGCTGGACCTGAAGATGGACGGCGACTCCGGCCTGGTGCTGCTGCCCAAGCTGCTGGAGCTGGACCCGGAAATGCGCGTGGTGATCCTGACCGGTTATTCGAGCATTGCCACAGCAGTGGAGGCGGTCAAGCGCGGCGCCTGCAACTACCTGTGCAAACCGGCTGATGCCGACGACGTGCTGGCGGCGTTGCTGTCGGAGCACACCGACCTGGACACGTTGGTGCCGGAAAACCCGATGTCGGTCGACCGCCTGCAGTGGGAGCATATCCAGCGTGTGCTGACCGAGCACGATGGCAATATCTCGGCCACCGCACGGGCGCTGGGCATGCACCGGCGGACCTTGCAGCGCAAACTGCAGAAGCGTCCGGTTCGGCGCTGATTCATATTGCCTGTACCGGCCTCATCGCTGGCAAGCTGGCGATAGGGCCGGTGTGGACAGAAATTTATCTGTAACACCCCGCGATCCCCGCAAATCCCGGCTGTTGGCGTATCATTGCCACCTGACGGCAACCCCTCCAGGATCGCTAGCGCATGCTCGCCCTTCTCATCCAGACGCTGAATATTACGGCACCGGTTTTCGCCATGCTGTTCATGGGCGTGCTGCTCAAACGCATTCGCCTGATCGACGATAACTTCAACCAGGTCGCTTCGCAGCTGGTGTTCAATGTGTGCATGCCGGCCCTGCTGTTCCTGGGCATCTACCACGCTGACCTGGCTACGGCGGTCCAGCCCGGGGTCATCCTGTACTTCATCGCAGCGACCCTGATCGGCTTCGCCCTTGCCTGGGGCATGGCTATCTGGCGCAGCCCCATGGCCGATCGCGGTATCTATGCCCAAGGCGCCTTTCGCGGCAACAACGGCGTCATTGGCCTGGCCTTGGCCGCCAGCCTGTACGGGGACTATGGTATTTCCCTGGGGGCGGTACTCGCCGGCGTGGTCATCCTCATGTACAACTCGCTGTCCGCGGTGGTGCTGGCGGTGTACAGCCCGGACCTCAAGTCCGACCCCTGGAGCATCTGCAAGAGCATTTTCAGCAACCCGCTGATCATCAGCGTATTGGTGGCCACCCCGATGGCCTACGGCCAGGTGCCGCTGCCCAACTGGCTGCTCACTTCAGGCGACTACCTGGCGCAGATGACCCTGCCACTGGCGCTGATCTGCATCGGCGGCACCCTGTCGCTGGCGGCACTGCGCGACAGTGGCCGCCTGGCCATCGATGCCAGCCTGGTGAAGATGGTGTGGTTACCGCTGCTCGGCACCCTGGGTGCCTGGCTGTGTGGTTTTCGCGGTGCCGAGCTGGGCATCCTGTTCCTGTACATCGGTAGCCCGACGGCGGCCGCCAGCTACGTGATGGCGCGCGCGGCCAACGGCAACCACCAATTGGCGGCGTCGATCATCGTGATCACCACGTTGATGGCAGCAATCACCACCAACATTGGTATTTTCATCTTGCAGTGGGGCGGATGGATCTAGATCCTTGACTGCAAACAACAGCAACAGCACTGCCTCACTGAGCTAAAGGACACTTCATGCAAGACCAGAGCACGCCCGAGCGGTTACAGCGCGGGCTGAAGAATCGCCACATCCAGCTGATTGCGCTGGGTGGGGCCATCGGTACCGGGCTGTTCCTGGGCATCGCCCAGACCATCCAGCTGGCTGGCCCATCGGTACTGCTGGGTTACGCCATCGCCGGCCTGATGGCCTTCCTGATCATGCGCCAGTTGGGTGAAATGGTGGTGGAAGAGCCGGTTGCCGGTAGCTTCAGCCATTTTGCCCACCAGTACTGGAGCGAGTTCGCCGGTTTCGTCTCGGGCTGGAACTACTGGGTGGTGTACGTGCTGGTCGGCATGGCCGAGCTCACGGCTGTGGGTATCTACGTGCAGTACTGGTGGCCGGAATTCCCGACCTGGGCCACTGCGGCGATCTTTTTCGTGGTGATCAACCTGATCAACCTTACCCAGGTAAAGGTCTATGGCGAAATGGAGTTCTGGTTCGCCTTGGTCAAGGTGGTGGCCATTGTCAGCATGATCGGCTTCGGTGCCTGGTTGCTGAGCAACGGGCAGGGCGGCGCCGATGCCAGCGTAGCCAACCTGTGGCAGTACGGCGGGTTCTTCCCCAATGGCGTCAGCGGCCTGGTGATGGCGTTGGCGGTGATCATGTTCTCGTTTGGCGGCCTGGAGCTGGTGGGCATTACCGCTGCCGAGGCCGACAACCCGCGCCAGAGCATCCCCAAGGCCACCAACCAGGTGGTGTACCGTATCCTCATTTTCTACATCGGCGCGCTGGCCGTGCTGCTGTCGTTGTACCCGTGGCAGAAGGTGGTGCAAGGCGGTAGCCCGTTCGTGATGATCTTCCACGAACTGGACAGCGACCTGGTGGCCACCATTCTCAACATTGTGGTGCTTACCGCGGCGCTGTCGGTGTACAACAGCTGCGTGTATGCCAACAGCCGCATGCTGTTCGGCCTGGCCAGCCAGGGCGATGCGCCGCGCCAGTTGCTGAAGGTCAGCCGCAGCGGCGTGCCCCTGACCGCACTGGGGGTATCGGCGTTCGCCACCGGCTTGTGCGTAGTGATCAATTACCTGATGCCGGGTGAGGCCTTTGGCTTGTTGATGGCCCTGGCGGTATCGGCGCTGGTGATCAACTGGGCGAGCATCAGCATCACCCACCTGAAGTTCCGCAAAGCCAAGCTGGCCGCGGGCATCACCCCGTTCTACAAGAGCCTGGGGCACCCGCTGACCAACTACCTGTGCCTGGCATTCATCGTGTTGATCCTGGTGGTGATGTACCTGACCCCGCCGATTCGCATTTCAGTGATGCTGATACCGGCATGGATTGCCGCGCTGTGGGTGGCCTTCAAGCTGAAGAAGGCTCGCCAGGGGAAGTACTGAGTCGGGCTCATGCCCCTCAATGCTGCCGCCGCCAGGCACGCACGGTGGTGTACAGCAGCACCAGGGCCAGTACCGGCAGCACGTAGAACAGCATCAGCCGCTCAAGGCGGCCGGCCAGCGGCAGCCCCATGGTGAAGGCCGCGACGTGCAGGCCATAAGCCAGGTACAGGCACAGGAAGACCAGCCCTTCGGCGCGGGTAATGCGGTAGCCGGAATAGAACACCGGCATACTCAGTACGGCAACGCCGAGCATCACGGGCAGGTCGAACGACAGCGCATTGGGTGAAATCGACAGCGGCTGTGGGGTCACCAGTGCGGTCAGGCCCAGCACCGCCAGCACGTTGAACAGGTTGCTGCCAATGACCGTGCCCACGGCGATCTCCCGCTCGCCCCGCAGGGCCGCAATCAAGGCAGCGGCCAATTCCGGCAGGGAGGTGCACACAGCGACCACGGTCAGCCCGATGACGCGCTCGGACAGGCCCAGGTCGGTGGCCACCTCGACGGCGGCTTCAAGCAGCAAGTGGCCTGCCAGGGTCAACAGGCCCAGGCCGAACAGCACCTGCAGCACGGTGGCTGGCCAGAAGCGCCCGGCGCTGGCCTGGGCGGCATCGGGGGCAGGGTAGGTGCGTGCGTAATGGCGCGACTGGTGCCAGAGCATGGCCAGGTAGCCCGCCAGGCCCAGCAACAGCAACCCACCTTCGAACCGGCCCAGCTGGCCGTTGGCGCACAGTGCGTAGACCAGGCCGCTGGCGAGGATCATCAGCGGTATGTCCAGGCGTACCAACTGGCGCGAAACCCGCAGCGGAATGATCAATGCGGCCAGGCCGAGCACTACCAGCACATTGAAGATATTGCTGCCGACCACGCTGCCGACCGCTACATCCGGCGCGCCCTGGTAGGCCGCCTGCAGGCTGACGGTCAACTGTGGTGCGGTGCTGCCGAAGGCGACCAGGCTCAGGCCGATGATCAGCGGGCGCACGTGCAGGCGCTGCGCCAGGCGCAGGGCGGCGCGCACCAGCAGTTCGGCGCCGCCTACCAGCAACAGCAGGGCTGTGCCCAGTTGCAGCAGGCTGAAGGTGGGAAGGGTGGCCAAGTCGAAAATGGTCGAACTCCTGTCGCGTCAGTCGCTAAGCCCTTGTACCCGCACCCGCGCTGTGCCGCTACGCAGCATGCCGATTTTTTCGGCGGCGGCGCGTGACAGGTCGATCAGCCGGGCGCGGGTATGCGGGCCACGGTCGTTGATGCGTACCACCACACTGCGCTGGTTGGCCATGTTGGTCACCAGAACGCGGCTGCCAAACGGCAGGCTGCGGTGGGCGGCGGTAAGGCCGTGCTGGTTGAACGGTTCGCCGCTGGCGGTGCGTTTGCCGTGGTGGCGCGAGCCGTAATAGGAAGCGGTGCCGGTCTGGTCGTAACCGCGTGGGTCGATGTCATGGCTGGCGCAGCCGGCCAGGAACGAAAACAGGGCGAGGGTGCCGAGGGATCGTTTTAGCAAGTCAGGTGCTCTCCTAGTGCGACGCTCCCACAGGTCGGCGCTGTACCTGTGGGAGCGGGCATGCCCGCGAACGAGGGCGAAGCCCTCGCAGGACTACAGGGATAAGACAATCACCCTTCGAGCTTGGCCTTGAGCATTTGGTTCACCTGCCCCGGGTTGGCCTTGCCTTTGGAGGCTTTCATGGCCTGGCCGACGAAGAAGCCGAACATCTTGCCACGCTTGGCTTCATCAGCCGAGCGGTACTGTTCCACCTGCTCGGCATTGGCGGCCAGCATTTCGTCGAGCATCTTCTCGATTGCGCCGGTGTCGGTGACCTGCTTCAGGCCTTTGCTTTCGATGATGCTGTCGGCATCGCCTTCACCGCCAGCCATGGCTTCGAACACGGTCTTGGCGATCTTGCCGCTGATGGTGTTATCGCGGATGCGCAGCAGCATGCCACCCAGTTGCGCAGCGCTGACCGGTGCCTGGTCGATCTCCACGCCCAACTTGTTCAGCAGGCTCCCCAGTTCGACCATGACCCAGTTGGCGGCCAGCTTGGCGTCACCGCCAATTTTCACCACTTCTTCGAAGTAGTCGGCCTGTTCGCGGCTGGAGGCCAGCACGTTGGCATCGTAGGCCGACAGGCCGTACTGGTGCTGGAAGCGCTCGACCTTCTGCGGCGGCAGCTCGGGCAGGGCAGCGCGGATGCTGTCGAGGTAGCTGTCTTCGATCACGACCGGCAGCAGGTCCGGGTCGGGGAAGTAACGGTAGTCGTTGGCTTCCTCTTTGCTGCGCATGGAACGGGTTTCATCTTTGTTCGGGTCGTACAGGCGGGTTTCCTGCACCACCTTGCCGCCATCCTCGATCAGGTCGATCTGGCGCTGGATCTCGCTGTTGATGGCACGCTCGATGAAGCGGAACGAGTTGACGTTCTTGATCTCGCAGCGGGTACCGAATTCAGCCTGGCCTTTCGGGCGGATCGACACGTTGCAGTCGCAACGCAGCGAGCCCTCGGCCATGTTGCCGTCGCAGATGCCCAGGTAGCGCACCAGTGCGTGGATCGCCTTGACGTACGCCACGGCCTCCTTGGCGCTGCGCATGTCAGGCTCGGACACGATCTCCAGCAGCGGTGTGCCGGCGCGGTTCAGGTCAATGCCGGTAGAGCCGCTGAAGTCTTCGTGCAGGCTTTTGCCTGCGTCTTCTTCCAGGTGCGCGCGGGTGACCCCGATGCGCTTGATGGTGCCGTCTTCCAGGGCGATGTCCAGGTGGCCCTTGCCGACGATCGGCAGGTCCATCTGGCTGATCTGGTAGCCCTTGGGCAGGTCCGGGTAGAAGTAGTTCTTGCGCGCGAACACGTTGCGCTTGCCGATCTCGGCATCGATGGCCAGGCCGAACATGCAGGCCATGCGCACGGCTTCCTGGTTCAGCACCGGCAAAACGCCCGGCATGCCCAGGTCAACCAGGCTGGCCTGGGTATTCGGCTCGGAGCCGAAGGTGGTAGCGCTGCCGGAGAAGATCTTCGACTGGGTGGCGAGCTGAGTGTGGATTTCCAGCCCGATCACAACTTCCCATTGCATGTGTGAACTCCTCAGAAGCCGTTGGGGGCACGGGTGTGCCAGTCGGTCACTTGCTGGTAGCGGTGCGCGACGTTGAGCAACCGGCCTTCCTGGAAGTACGGCGCCAGCAGCTGTACGCCGACCGGCAGGCCGTCGACGAAGCCCGCGGGCATCGACAGGCCCGGCAGGCCTGCCAGGTTGGCGGTGATGGTGTAGATGTCTTCGAGGTAGGCGGCGACCGGGTCGCTGCTCTTGGCGCCCAGCTTCCAGGCCGGGTTCGGCGTGGTCGGGCCAAGGATCAGGTCAACCTCGTTGAAGGCGGCCATGAAGTCGTTCTTGATCAGGCGGCGGATCTGTTGCGCCTTCACGTAGTACGCGTCGTAGTAGCCGGCCGACAGGGCGTAGGTGCCGACCATGATGCGGCGCTGGACTTCAACGCCGAAACCTTCGCCACGCGAACGCTTGTAGAGGTCGGTCAGGTCCTTGGGCGCCTCGCAGCGGTAGCCGAAGCGCACACCGTCGAAACGCGACAGGTTGGACGAGGCCTCGGCAGGTGCGATCACGTAGTACGCGGCAATGGCGTGCTGCATGTTCGGCAGGCTGATTTCCTTGACCACGGCACCGAGCTTTTCCAGCTCCTTGACGCTGGCCTGCACCAGGTCGGCAATGCGTGGGTCCAGGCCTGCACCGAAGTACTCCTTGGGCAGGCCGATGCGCAGGCCCTGCAAGGAGGCGCCGAGGTTGGCGCTGTAGTCCGGCACCGGCTCTTCGATGCTGGTGGAGTCCTTGGCGTCGAAGCCGGCCATGCCTTGCAGCAGCAAGGCGCAGTCTTCGGCGGTGCGCGCCAGTGGGCCACCCTGGTCGAGGCTGGAAGCGTAGGCGATCATGCCCCAGCGCGAAACACGACCGTACGTCGGTTTCAGACCGGTGAGGTTGGTCAGCGCCGCCGGCTGGCGGATCGACCCGCCGGTGTCGGTGCCGGTGGTGGCTGGCAGCAGGCGCGCCGCCACGGCCGCGGCAGAACCGCCGGACGAGCCGCCTGGCACGTGTTCCAGGTTCCATGGGTTCTTCACCGCGCCGTAGTGGCTGGATTCGTTGGCCGAACCCATGGCGAACTCGTCCATGTTGGTCTTGCCCAGGGTGACCATGCCGGCTTCGGCCAGCTTGGCGACCACGGTGGCGTCATACGGCGCCTTGAAGTTGTCGAGCATCTTCGAGCCGCAGCTGGTGCGCACGCCGTTGGTGCAGAACAGGTCCTTGTGGGCGATGGGCGCACCCAACAGCGCGCCGGTCTCGCCAGCGGCGCGACGGGCGTCGGCGGCACGCGCCTGGCCCAGGGCCAGCTCGTCGGTGACGCTGATGAAGCTGTTGAGCTGTGGGTCGAGCTGCTTGATGCGCGCCAGCAGCGTGCCGGTCAGCTCTTCGGAAGAAAACGACTTGTCGGCGAGTCCGCGGGCGATCTCGGCCAGGGTCAATTGGTGCATGGCAGGCTCTATCCCTTACTCGATGACTTTGGGAACCAGGTACAGACCGCTTTCGGTCGATGGCGCGATGGCCTGGTAGGCGTCGCGCTGGTTGCTTTCGGTGACCTGGTCGGGACGCAGGCGCTGGCTGGCCTCCAGCGGGTGAGCCAGAGGCTCGATGCCAGTGGTGTCGACAGCTTGCATCTGGTCGACCAGCCCAAGAATGCTGTTGAGGGCGTCGGTAATGCGTGGCAGTTCGCCATCATTCAGGCCCAGGCGGGCCAGATGGGCGATCTTTTCCACGTCGCAGCGTTCAAGCGCCATGGGGATCTCCAAGGGAAACAAAGAACGGAATTTAGGTCCGCAGTGAGGAACATGTCAGCTTTTTGGCGGTCTAACAGCCGCGAATTTCTGCTGGCGTGCTCGGAAAAACAGCCAATTTAACATATTGGCTCCTTGCCCAAAATCCCTGCCATTGTTAGAGTTTGCCGCACTTTTTTACCCACGCTTTCCCCAGGGTCACTTTCCCATGTTCAAGAAACTGCGTGGCATGTTTTCCAGCGATCTTTCCATCGACCTGGGTACTGCCAACACCCTTATTTACGTGCGTGAGCGCGGTATCGTCCTGAATGAGCCCTCGGTTGTTGCCATCCGTACCCATGGCAACCAGAAAAGCGTCGTCGCCGTCGGTACCGAAGCCAAACGCATGCTGGGCCGTACGCCTGGCAACATTGCAGCCATTCGTCCGATGAAGGACGGCGTGATCGCCGACTTCAGCGTTTGCGAAAAAATGTTGCAATATTTCATCAACAAGGTTCACGAGAACAGCTTCCTGCAGCCAAGCCCGCGCGTGCTGATCTGCGTACCGTGCAAATCGACCCAGGTAGAGCGCCGCGCCATTCGCGAGTCGGCCCTGGGTGCCGGTGCCCGTGAAGTGTTCCTGATCGAAGAGCCAATGGCTGCCGCCATCGGCGCCGGCCTGCCGGTAGAAGAGGCCCGCGGTTCGATGGTCGTCGATATCGGTGGCGGCACCACCGAAATCGCCCTGATCTCGCTCAACGGTGTGGTCTACGCCGAGTCCGTGCGTGTTGGCGGTGACCGCTTCGACGAAGCCATCGTGACCTACGTGCGCCGCAACTACGGCAGCCTGATCGGCGAGTCCACCGCCGAGCGCATCAAGCAGGAAATCGGCACTGCCTACCCGGGCGGCGAAGTGCGCGAAGTCGACGTGCGTGGCCGTAACCTGGCCGAAGGCGTGCCGCGTGCCTTCACCCTGAACTCCAACGAAGTGCTCGAAGCGCTGCAGGAGTCGCTGGCGACCATCGTTCAGGCAGTGAAGAGCGCCCTCGAGCAATCGCCGCCCGAGCTGGCCTCCGACATCGCCGAGCGTGGCCTGGTGTTGACCGGTGGTGGTGCGCTGCTGCGTGACCTCGACAAGCTGCTGGCCCAGGAAACCGGCCTGCCGGTGATAGTCGCCGAAGACCCGCTGACCTGTGTCGCCCGTGGCGGTGGTCGCGCCCTGGAGATGATGGACAAGCACGCGATGGACCTGCTCTCCAGCGAGTGATCCTGCTCGCGGTTCATGAGCGCCCGGTTTACAGGTAGTACGCACAGTGCTACCTGTATGTGCTGGGCTGGCGCCCACACGGGCGCCGTATCCGTCAACCCGCAACCAGGCTGGTGCGTTGTCCCATGTCCAATGACCTCCTGAGTCGTCCACGAGGAACGGCCCATTAAACCGCTTTTCTCCAAGGGCCCTTCGCTGGGCGTTCGCCTGCTCGTTCTGGTGGTGCTGTCAGTCGCGTTGATGGTTGTCGACGCGCGCTTCGACGTGCTCAAACCGGTGCGCAGCCAGATGGGCCTGGTGCTGATGGAGTCGTACTGGATCACCGACTTGCCGCAGCGTGCCTGGCAGGGCGTGGCGGGCCAGTTCGGTAGCCGCACCGAACTGATTGCCGAAAACGAGAAGCTCAAGACCGAGGCCCTGCTGCTGCAGGGGCGCCTGCAGAAGCTGGCGGCCCTGACCGAGCAGAACGTGCGCCTGCGCGAATTGCTCAACTCCTCGGCGCTGGTCAACGAAAAGGTCGAAGTGGCCGAGCTGATCGGGGTCGACCCCAACCCCTTCACGCACCGTATCCTGATCAACAAGGGCGAGCGTGACGGCGTGTTCCTTGGCCAGCCGGTGCTCGATGCCCGCGGCCTGATGGGGCAGGTGGTCGAGTTGATGCCCTATACCTCGCGGGTGCTGCTGCTGACCGACACCACCCACAGCATTCCGGTGCAGGTCAACCGCAATGGCTTGCGCGCGATCGCCAGCGGTACCGGTAACCCCGAGCGCCTGGAATTGCGCCATGTGGCCGATACCGCCGACATCAAGGAAGGCGACCTGCTGGTCAGTTCCGGCATGGGCCAGCGCTTCCCGGCCGGCTACCCGGTGGCCACCGTCAATGAAGTGATCCACGACTCCGGGCAGCCGTTCGCTATCGTGCGTGCCATCCCCACCGCCGCGCTCAACCGCAGCCGCTACATGCTGCTGGTGTTCAGTGACCGGCGCACCCCAGAGCAGCGTGCCACCGATGCTGCCATGGCCCAGGAAGAAGCCGACCGCAAGGGCACCGCGCCCGCCGGCCAGCCAGCCACAACCGGCGAGCAGGCCGCACCGGCCACGGGTACCCCTGCAGCTCGGTGGTCGCCGTATCATTAAAAAAAAAAGGGCGCGCTGGCTCATGCCTGTAATCCCAGCACTTTGGGAGGCTG
>NZ_DKJF01000057.1:99899-113918 GCF_002454615.1 Pseudomonas sp. UBA6699 | reverse complement strand
ATTGGCCCGAAACAACGTAGGAGCGAGCGCAGCTCGCGATTGCGCCGCGCGGGCGGCGCTCGCTCTAACAGGCGCTGCCATACCTTGCGGCAAACACCTGTCAGCCCTAAGGCGATCCCTGTGGGGCTTGCCTGCGATAGGGCCCCCGCAGGCAACATCTGGTCAGAGCCAAATCGCATCCCAATGCGGATAATCCCCAGCCCTCGCAACAAGACCCGCCCGCTTGGGGTTCATGACGACATACCGCGCCACATCCTGCACATCCTCCTCACGCCGCACGGCCCGGTCATGAAACCCCTTCTGCCAGAGCTGGCCGCTTCGCCCTCGATGCCTGTTGATCATCATGGTGCTACGGGACTTCACCCTGCGCATCAGCCGCTTCAGGCTGGCCGGCCCGAGCTCGACCAACCAGTGGAAATGGTCAGGCATCACCACCCAGGCAAGCGATCGGGCGCTACCTTCCTCTTCAGCCTGGCGGAACTCGGCCACCAGCAAGCGGGCTGAGCGAAAGTCATTGAAGATTGGGGCTCTTGCCAGGGTGGTGCTGGTAAGCAAATACAACCGACGGGTTTCCGAAAACCGGCCAAGCCGTAGCTGCTTTGAATGGGGACGATCCATGTTCCCTGCCTCTTGAGTAGTGGCTCAACAGGCTAGTGGGTAGGGGCCTACCCGCGGTGAATCATTTGGTACCCGGTGTTTCCTGTCGCATCGGTGCCTCCTTCATCGCCGGCAAGCCTGCTCCCAGGTACCGTGCCATCCCGCGTGATCTTATTTGTACCAGGATTTTTCATGAAATCCGCCCAGCACCCTTGAGTGAAGCAAAGTGGAAGTGAACAATGTTCTCTTTCGCATTCCCTTCGAGACTGGCCATGAAAACCCGTTCCCGTCCGCTTGCCTGGCTGCCGGCTTTATTGCTCGGCACGGTGCTGGCGCTGTGCAGCGCTGCGGCACAGGCTGAAGCCCCTGCCGAAGCTACCAAGGCCCTGCACCTGCTTGACTACATTGGTGCCGACTACCCGCCAACCGTGAGTGACGGCAAGGTGGTCGACAGCGGCGAATACGACGAGCAGCGCGAGTTCGGCGCGGTACTGGCCGAACTGGTCAAAGGCCTGCCTGCAAATGCCGAGCACGCGGCACTGGAGCAGGGTGTGCACGCGCTGCGCCAGGCCATCGACCAGCGTCTGGACGGCCCAGCGGTATCCAGGCAGGCCCGGCAACTGGGCGCACGCCTTGCGGTGGCTTATGAGGTGAGCCAAGCCCCGATAATCACCCCGGACCCGGCCCGTGGTGCTGCCCTTTACGCACAAAACTGTGCCATCTGCCACGGTGAAAGCGGCGCGGGCGATGGCCCGGCAGGCGTCGGCCTGGAGCCCGCGCCGGCCAACCTGCGCGACGTCGCGCGCCTTGACCAGTTGAGCCTGTTCGACCTCTACAACACCCTTGCCCTGGGCATCGACGGCACCGAGATGCCGTCCTTTGCCGACCAGCTGGACGACCGCCAGCGCTGGGACGTGGCGGCCTACATCGCCAGCTTCACCGCCAAGCCGGAAGCCGGCAAAGGCGACAAAACCTGGAACATCGCCGACCTGGCCCGCCAGACCCCGGCCGAAATCGCCGCCAACGAAGGCACAGCGGCCGTGGAGGCATTCCGGGCCCAGCGTGCCCAGCCGCCGCAGGTCAAGCGTGGCCCTGCGCAATTGCTCGAATACACCGCCAGTACGCTCGACAAAAGCCTGGCCGCTTACCGCGCAGGCGACCGCGACCAGGCCTATGACCTGTCGGTTGCGGCCTATCTTGAGGGCTTCGAGCTAGTAGAAAGCTCGCTGGACAACATTGATACCCAGGCGCGCAAGGCCACTGAAAAGACGCTTATGGCTTACCGCCAATCCTTGCAGGATGGCCTGCCCGTGGGCCAAGTCGAGCAGCGCCTGGGCGAAGCCAAGGTCAAGCTTGAGCAAGCGGCAAAGCTGCTGGGTAGCGACGGCCTGAGCTGGTCGCTGAGTTATGTCTCAGGCCTGCTGATTCTGTTGCGTGAAGGCCTTGAGGCGATTCTGGTGCTGGCGGCGATCCTGGCGTTCCTGCGCAACACCGGCCAGCAGTCAGCGGTACGCAGTGTCAACATTGGCTGGGGCCTGGCGCTGGTCGCCGGCTTCGCTACCTGGGCGCTGGCCGCCTATGTGATCGATGTCGGTGGTGCCCAGCGTGAGTTGCTGGAGGGCTGCACGGCGCTGTTTGCGGCCGTGATGGTGCTGTGGCTTGGGGTATGGATGCACGACCGACGCCACGCCGCTGCGTGGACGGACTACATCAAGAACAGCCTGGTCAGTGGTGGCGGGCGCTTTGGCTTCGCGGTGCTGGCGTTCTTCTCGGTGTACCGCGAGTTGTTCGAAGTGATCCTGTTCTATGAAACCTTGTGGCTGCAGGCGGGCCCTGCCGGGCACCAGGCGGTGCTGGCAGGCGGCGCCACGGCGCTGGTGCTGCTGGTGGGCCTGGCTTGGGTGATATTGCGCGGTTCGGCCAAGCTGCCCCTGACGCTGTTCTTCAGCATCAATGCGGCACTGCTGTGCACGTTGTCAGTGGTGTTCGCCGGGCACGGCGTGAAGGCGCTGCAAGAAGCTGGGGTGCTGGGCACGCGCCCGGTAGCGTTCTTCGAGTTTGACTGGTTGGGGATTCATCCCGACGTCTACTCGCTGTCGGCGCAGGCGGTGGCGTTGCTGGCGATCATCTTGCTGTACGGGCGCTCGCGCCTGGCAGAGAAGCGCAGGGCAACTGCTAACTAAAACCTTGCGCCGTCCCCCTGTAGGAGCGGCCTTGTGTCGCGATCGGGCCGCAAAGCGGCCCCAGGATTTCGGCAGCGCTGCACAAATTGTCGGGGCCGCTCTGCGGCCCGACCGCGACACAAGGCCGCTCCTACACACTTGACCGCGAAGGGCACTCAGACCGGCTGTGGCGCCTTGAGAATGTTCTGCAACAGCTGCACACTTTCAACCGCGTCGTGACCCAGGCTGGTCAGGTAGCCGCCATCCGGTTGATCGGTCAGCCCCTTTTCATGCAGGCGCTGCGCAGCGGCGATCAGGGAGGGGGATGCAGTGCTGGTTATCTTGATGCCTTCCTGGCTGCTGTCGTGCTTGAACAGCGCGAGTACTTCCATTTCATCGATAAGATCGGGGGTAAAAGGCATGGTAACTCCTGACTTCCAGACGAGGATTACGGCACTTTCTACGGTGCCTGATCTTCGAGTGTAGCCGGGTTATTCGTCCTCGCCTTGATCCATCTCAGGTGGCAGCTCGGGCAGCGCACGCAGGGCGTTTTCGTACCACTCGCCGTTGAACGCGCGGTCTTCTGCCAGCATGTTGTCAATCTCGTAGGCCAGCACATGGGCCATCACGTTGAGAATGTCTTCACGTTTCCAACCAACCAGCGTCAGCTTGTTGAAAGTGGCCTTGGCCGCCGGCGGCTCGCCGCTTTCGATCTGGTTTTCGATGGCTTGGGTCAGCGTTGCCTCGGCGAAGGCTTCGTCGTCATTGTCGATGTCGGTGGGCTCGCTCATTGGCGGTACTCCTGTGGTGGGATGCACAGTGTGCCACGCCTGTAGCGGCAATGCCCGGGCATTGACGAGGCGCATGACGCTGGTCAGGAACAGGCTTACGGTCTATAAAAGCCGAGCCAAACCCCTTACGGCCCGGAGGCTGTTACCTCATGCTCAAGCTTCATGGATTCTCGGTCAGCAACTACTACAACATGGTCAAGCTGGCGCTGCTGGAAAAAGGCCTGCCTTTCGAAGAGGTCACCTTCTACGGCGGCCAGGCGCCAAAGGCGCTGGAAGTGAGCCCGCGGGGCAAGGTGCCGGTGCTGGAAACCGAACACGGCTTTATCAGCGAAACCAGCGTGATCCTCGACTACATCGAGCAGACTCAGGGCGGCAAGGCGCTGCTGCCGGCCGACCCGTTCCAGCAGGCCAAGGTTCGCGAGTTGCTCAAGGAAATTGAACTGTACATCGAGCTGCCAGCCCGTACCTGCTACGCCGAGTCCTTCTTTGGCATGGCGGTAGAGCCACTGGTCAAGGATAAGGCACGTACCGACCTGCTGGCCGGCTTCGCCACGCTCAAGCGTAACGGGCGCTTTGCGCCGTATGTAGCGGGTGAGCAACTGACGCTGGCAGACCTGATGTTCTGCTTCTCGGTCGATCTGGCTTATGCGGTGGGTAAGAAGGTGCTGAACGTCGACCTGCTGGCGGACTTTCCGCAAGCCAAGGCGTTGCTCCAGCTGATGGGTGAGAACCCGCACATGGCGCGGATCGTGGCAGACAAGGAGGCAGCGATGCCGGCCTTCATGGAGATGATTCGCAGCGGTAAGCGCTGAGCCTGCTGTTGAGCCCTTCGTGGGCACGCCCGCTCCTACTGTGGGAGCGGGCGTGCCCACGAACGAGGGCGAAGCCCTCGCCTTGGGGCTTAGCGAGACGCCAACAGGGCTTTGCCACGAACAACGGCAGCCCGCACCTGCGCCGGCGCCGTACCACCAATATGGTCACGCGCATTCACCGACCCTTCCAAGGTCAGTACGGCAAACACATCCTGCTCGATCTGGTCGCTGAACTGGCGCAGTTCGTCCAGGCTCATCTCGGCCAGGTCCTTGCCGGTATCCACCCCATACTTCACCGCATGGCCAACGATTTCGTGGCAGTCGCGGAACGGCAGGCCACGGCGTACCAGGTAGTCGGCCAGGTCGGTTGCCGTGGAGAAGCCACGCAGCGCCGCTTCACGCATGATGGCGTGCTTGGGCTTGATCGCCGGGATCATGTCGGCAAAGGCACGCAGCGAGTCGCGCAGGGTATCGGCAGCGTCGAACAGCGGCTCCTTGTCTTCCTGGTTGTCCTTGTTGTAGGCCAGCGGCTGGCCTTTCATCAGGGTCAGCAGGCCGGTCAAGGCGCCGAACACGCGGCCGGTCTTGCCACGTACCAGCTCTGGCACGTCGGGGTTCTTTTTCTGCGGCATGATCGAGCTGCCGGTGCAGAAGCGGTCCGGCAGGTCGATGAACTGGAACTGCGCGCTGGTCCACAGCACCAGCTCTTCGGAGAAGCGCGAGAGGTGCATCATCGCCACGCTGGCTGCAGCGCAGAATTCGATGGCGAAGTCACGGTCCGAAACGCCGTCCAGCGAGTTGCCGCCCACGGCCTCGAAGCCCAGCAGCTTGCAGGTCAGTTCGCGGTCGATCGGGTAGGTGGTACCGGCCAGTGCGGCGCTGCCCAGCGGCATGCGGTTGGTGCGCTTGCGGCAATCGACCAGGCGCTCGTAGTCGCGGCTGAGCATTTCGAACCAGGCCAGCAGGTGGTGGCCGAAGGTGACCGGCTGCGCGGTCTGCAGGTGGGTGAAGCCCGGCATGATGGTTTCGGCTTCGCGCTCGGCCTGCTCCAGCAGGCCCTGCTGCAGGCGGGTGATTTCGGCCAGGATAAGGTCGATTTCATCGCGCAGCCACAAGCGGATATCGGTTGCCACCTGGTCGTTGCGGCTACGGCCGGTGTGCAGCTTCTTGCCGGTGATGCCAATGCGGTCGGTCAGGCGTGCCTCGATGTTCATGTGCACGTCTTCAAGGTCGACGCGCCAGTCGAAGTTGCCGGCCTCGATCTCGGCCTGGATGGTTTTCAAACCATCGATGATGGTGTCGCGCTCGGCATCGCTGAGCACGCCGACTTGCGCCAGCATGGTGGCATGGGCGATCGAACCCATGATGTCGTGGCGGTACAGGCGCTTGTCGAAATCGACCGAGGCGGTGAAGCGGGCGACGAAGGCGTCGACGGGCTCACTGAAGCGGCCGCCCCAGGACTGATTGGTCTTGTCGGTGCTCATGGATTCACTCATTGCAGGCGTGAACGAAAAAGTGGCGCCGATAATAACAGGGTTGGGACGGCTGCCGCAGGGCGCCGGTCGACAGAAATGCCCGGAAAATGGCAGTGAATCATTTGAAGGAATGAACGGCAGTGTTCCACGGACCGTCTACAGTTGGACAGAAGACTGGCAGTGAATCTGCCGTCCGAGTGAATCTTTGGCCATCGCACCGGTCTAGAGCGTGACCGCAGTGTCGCTCGAACCACACCTGTCTACGCTATACCTGTGCGAGACTCATTCAGGAATCCAGCGCAATTATGAATGTCCTGATCGTTGATGACGAACCCCAAGGCCGTGACCGCCTTAGCCGGCTGCTCGGCGAACTGGAGGGTTACACCGTGTTGGAGCCCAGCGCTACCAACGGGGAAGAGGCCCTGACCCTGATCGACAGCCTCAAGCCCGACGTGGTGCTGCTGGACATCGCCATGCCAGGCCTGGACGGCTTGCAGGTCGCGGCCCGCCTGTGCGAGCGCGAGGCGCCGCCAGCGGTGGTGTTTTGCACCGGGGATGACCAATACAGTGCCGAGGCATTCAAGGACAGTACCCTCAGCCATGTCGCCAAACCTGTTCACCCTCAGGCCCTGCGGGATGCACTGCGCAAGGCCGATAAACCCAACCGGGCGCAACTGGCGGCACTGACGCGGCCGGCCAATGAAGGCGGTGGCCCGCGCAGTCATATCAGCGCCCGCACCCGCAAAGGTATCGAGCTGATTCCGTTGGACCAGGTGGTCTACTTCATTGCCGACCACAAGTACGTGACCTTGCGCCACGACGGTGGGGAAGTACTGCTCGACGAGCCGCTCAAGGCGCTGGAAGACGAGTTTGGCGACCGCTTTGTACGTATTCACCGCAATGCCTTGGTTGCCCGGGAACGCATCGAACGCCTTCAGCGCACGCCCCTGGGCCACTTCCAACTGTTCCTCAAAGGCCTGAACGGCGATGCCCTTACCGTAAGCCGGCGTCATGTGGCCGGTGTGCGCAAGATGATGCAGGCCCTCTGAACCGGTGCCCGCATGGCAAGGGCTGGGCCCTTGCTGGCCGGCAGGTCGGCCCCACCGTCAGGGTGCAGGGCAGCCCTGAAGGGGCCCTTAGCTGATCCACATCTGCTAGCGATCCTTGCGATGCTGTTATGATCCACGGCATTTCTCTGGATCGGGGCGTTTCATGTCCACTCGCGAAATCCGCATTGCCACCCGTAAAAGCGCCTTGGCCCTGTGGCAGGCCGAATACGTCAAAGCCCGCCTCGAGCAGGCCCACCCTGAGCTGCGGGTGACCCTGGTGCCCATGGTCAGCCGCGGGGACAAGCTGCTCGACGCGCCGCTGGCAAAAATCGGTGGCAAGGGGTTGTTCGTCAAGGAGCTGGAAACCGCCCTGCTGGACAACGAAGCCGACATCGCCGTGCATTCGATGAAGGATGTGCCCATGGACTTCCCCGAGGGGCTGGGCCTGTACTGCATCTGCGAGCGGGAAGACCCGCGTGACGCCTTTGTCTCCAACCATTTTGCCAGCCTTGAAGCGTTGCCTGCCGGCAGCGTGGTCGGCACCTCCAGCCTGCGCCGCCAGGCCCAACTGCTGGCGCGTCGCCCCGACCTGCAGATCCGCTTCCTGCGCGGCAACGTCAACACTCGCCTGGCCAAGCTCGACGCCGGCGAATACGACGCCATCATCCTCGCGGCCGCCGGCCTTATCCGCCTCGGTTTCGAAGACCGTATCACCGCCACCATCAGTGTCGACGACAGCCTGCCTGCCGGTGGCCAGGGGGCGGTAGGCATCGAGTGCCGTAGCGCCGACCAAGCGATCCATGCCTTGCTGGCGCCGCTGCACCACCGTGACACGGCTGACCGGGTGGTGGCCGAACGTGCCATGAACAAACGCCTGAACGGCGGTTGTCAGGTGCCGATCGCTTGCTACGCGGTGCTGGAAGGCGACCAACTGTGGTTGCGCGGCCTGGTCGGCCAACCGAGTGGCGGCACCCTGCTGGTGGCCGATGCCCGGGCCCCCCGTGCAACTGCCGAGGCCCTTGGTGTAGAGGTCGCCGAACATCTGCTGGGGCAGGGTGCGGAGGCCATCCTCAAAGAGGTCTATGGCGAGGCCGGCCACCCGTGAGCCAATGGCGCCTGTTGCTGACCCGGCCTGCCGAGGACTGTGCGGCGCTGGCGCAAAGCCTGGCGGCAGCGGGGGTGGCCAGCCACTGCCTGCCGTTGCTGGAGATCGAACCCGTGCAAATCCAGGCTGGGCAGCGCGCGTTGCTGCAGGGCCTTGGTGGCTACCAGGCGATCATCGTGGTCAGCAAGCCAGCTGCACGGCTGTTGCTGGAACAGTTGGCCAACGCCAGCCTGCAGCCGCCCGTTCAAGGCTGGTTCACCGTAGGCGAGGCCACTGCCGCAGTGTTGCAGCAGGCGGGTCTGAGGGTGAGTTGCCCGCCGCGTGGCGACGACAGCGAAGCACTGCTGATGCTGCCGGCACTGCGCCAGGCGGTTGCCGTGCCAGCAGCGCGAGTATTGATCGTTCGCGGCGTTGGAGGTCGCGAACTGCTGGCAGAGCGTCTTGCAGAGCAAGGTGCTAGTGTCGATTATCTGGAACTGTATCGTCGCTGCCTGCCGGTTTACCCCACAGGCACGCTGATGCGCCGCATCGAAGCGGAACGCCTCAATGGCCTGGTGGTCAGCAGTGGGCAGGGTTTGGAACATTTGCAGCAACTGGCTGGCGCAGATTGGCCACAGCTGGCCCGGTTGCCGTTGTTCGTGCCGAGCCCGCGGGTAGCCGGGCAGGCCAGGGCCGCTGGGGCCCAACAGGTTGTGGATTGCCGTGGCGCCAGTGCCGCGGCCTTGCTGGCAGCTGTGCAGTCTTGCACTGCACCTGCCTCTTAAGGCGCTAAGCTGAACGCGATGCGCCCCCATGCAAAGGATGGATACGTGAGCGAGACTGTCTTGTCCAATAACGATCAGCCGTCGGCGCAAACGCCGGCGGATCCCGTTACCACCCCGCCTGCCAAGCGCTCCGGCAATGGCCTTGCTGCGCTGGCCTTGCTGCTCGGCGCGGCCGGGGTGGCGGTAGGTGGCTGGGGTGCCTGGCAGGTGCGTCAACTGCAAGGCAGCGAGTTCGACCAGGGCCAGCACATCGAGGCGCTTAACCAGCGCGCCGAGGCCTTGCAACAGCGTGAGCAGCAGATCAGTGCGCAACTGGCCAGCCTGCCAGCCGCCAGCGAACTGGAAGACCGCCGGCGACTGGTAGCGCAATTGCAGGGCGACCAGCAGCGCCTCAGTCAGCGCCTGGAAACCGTGCTCGGCGAAAGCCGCAAGGAGTGGCGCCTGGCAGAAGCCGAGCACCTGCTGCGCCTTGCTACCCTGCGCCTGTCGGCCTTGCAGGACATCACCAGCGCCAAGGCCCTGGTCGAAGGTGCCGACGAGATCCTGCGCGAGCAGAGCGACCCAGGTGCCTTTGCCGCTCGCGAGCAACTGAACCGCAGCCTGGCCACGCTCAACAGCACCCAGCAACCAGACCGCACGGGCCTGTTCCTGAAGCTGGCTGCGCAGCGTGACTTGGTCCAGCAACTGAGCGCGCAGTCGCCGGAGTTCGACAGCAATGCCGATGCCCTCGGCGCCTTGACCGCCGATGGCGACGGTGTCAGCCGCCTGTCGCAGTGGTGGGCGGAAATCTCCAAGTATTTCCAGGTTGACTTCAATGCCGACGAAAACGTGCGCCCATTGCTGGCCGGGCAGCAACTCAACCAGTTGCGCCTGGCATTGAGCCTGACCATCGAGCAGGCCCAGTGGGCGGCGCTCAATGGCGACGCGAAGGTCTATACCCAGGCGCTGGATGATGCCCGCAGCGTGCTGCTGGCCAACTTCAATGCCGACAACCCGCAAAGCAAGGCCATGCTCGACAGCCTGAATGCCTTGGCCGAGCAGCCAGTGTCGGTGGTCACCCCTGACCTCAGCGAAAGCCTGGCAGCCGTGCAGGCCTACATTCAGCGCCGCCATCTGCCGGCCGAGGCCGAGGGGGGCAAGCCATGAAGCGAGTCTACCTGCTGGCCGTACTGGCCATCGTGGTCGCTGCTGCGCTGGGTGTCGCCGTCGCCAAGCACAGCGGTTACGTACTGGTTTCCTACGGTGGTTTCCGTTATCAATCGGGGCTGTGGGCGGCGCTGGGTGGGCTGCTGGCGGTCGTTCTGGTGTTGTGGTTGCTGCGCTACCTGGTGGGGCTGTTGCTGACCTCCAGCGGCGTGGTCAACCCTTGGTCGCGGCGCAACCGCCGCCGGCGTATTCGCCTGGCAATCGAACAGGGCCAGCTGGACCTGGCCGAGGGTCGCTGGGCCAGCGCCCAGCGCCATTTGCACCGTGCCGCGGAGGCCGAGCGCCACCCCCTGCTGTACTACCTCGGTGCAGCGCGTGCCGCCAACGAGCAAGGTCGCAGCCAAGACAGCGACAACTTGCTGGAGCGTGCCCTGGAGCGCCAGCCACAGGCAGAACTGGCCATTGCCCTGACCCATGCCCAACTGCAGATGGACCGGGGTGAAAGCGATGGCGCGCTGGAGACCTTGCTGGCCATGCAGGAGCGCCACCCGCACAACAGCCAGGTCCTGCGGCTGTTGCAGCGCCTGTACCTGGAGCGCGGTGACTGGTCCGCCTTGATTCGCCTGTTGCCCGACCTGCGCAAGGGCAAGGTTCTACCGGCCGCCGAGCTTGCTGCCCTCGAGCAGCGCGCCTGGGGCCAGAACCTGAGCCTGGCCACAACCCGTGGCGAGGACGCGCAAAGTGCACGGCAGGCCCTGGAGCGCGCCTGGCAGCAACTGACTGCCGCCCAGCGTCAGGAGCCGCAACTCGTGCTGGCCTACGCTGAACAGCTACGCCAGGTAGGTGCCGAGAGTGATGCCGAACAGGCATTGCGCACGGCTCTCAAGCGGAACTACGAAAGCCATCTGGCTCGCCTGTATGGCCTGGTGCGTGGCGATGACCCGGTACGCCAGTTGCAAACCGCCGAAGGCTGGCTCAAAGACCACCCGCAAGATGCCAGCCTGTTGCTCACCCTTGGCCGCCTCAGCCTGCAGAACCGTCTGTGGGGCAAGGCACGCGATTACCTCGAAAGCAGCCTGCGCATGGAGCGCAACCCCGAGGCTTGCGCCGAACTGGCGCGCCTGCTCGCCGGCCTGGGTGAGACGGAGCGCAGCAACCAACTGTTCCAGGAGGGCCTTGGCCTGCTCGACGAACGCCTGCTGGCGTTGCCGCTGCCAGAAGGCGTACGCGCCTGACCTACCGCAAAGCCCGCGGCAAGGCGCGGGCTTTGGGGGCTGGTGATTTATCTTCCGTTGCATGCTGAATATGCATTCCCAGTCCTCAGTCGCCTCCTATCGAATAGACGGAAATTTCTTACGCGTTTCAGCGACTTGTCGTTGCTGTAGCGCCTTGAAACAAAGCCCGTCTTTCCTCTACCGTTCCAGGCCACACTCTCATCCCGGGACCTTCACCACCCATGCTGCTGGCCCGTTTGCGCACCTTGTTTCTTCCTGCTTGCCTGGCCGCACTGGCGGTGCTGGCTGCGTCCTTTCAGTTGGATAACATGCTTGGGCTGGTGCCATGCCCGTTGCGCTTGAGCCAGCGGTTGCTGCTAGCCCTGTATGCCCTGCTGAGCCTGGCGAGCGTGCTGCAGGCACCGCGTGCACGTGGCCTGCGGCGTTACGCATGGGCGACGTTGGCCTGCTCACTGGGCGGGGCGGCCCTGGCCGCGCGGCAGGTCTGGCTGCAGGGTGCTGAAAGGGTTGTAGATGCATGCCCGCTGCCGATCGGGCGTGTGTTCGAGCAGGGTTGGGTGGAGGCGGCCCGGCAACTGCTATTCGGCGGCCCGGAGTGCAGCGCGCTGAGCTGGAGTTTTCTCGACCTGACCGTTCCCGAGTGGAGCCTGTTGGCTTTCCTGCTGCTGGCGGCGCTGCCCGCGAGCTGCCTGCTGGCGTATCGTTTCCGCACCCTGGCAGGCGCTTGACCTGGCGCAAGGTTGGGTCATCAGAATGACCAATGGCCATGTAACACGGTATTAAACACTTGTATGAAGTTTGTCCACTGCGTACCTTGAAGGGCAACACGTGCGGGAATAATCTCGCAGCACGGATACTCAAAACACAACTGCTCGATGCCGTCCTGCTGATATCACCTTTGTGCGCGCCTTCGCAGCGCGAGGTGCAGCGGCATCTACCCAGAAGGGAAGAGATCGCCATGCTCGATAGTTGTCAGAACGCTCAGGAACGCTGGGGTGGGGTTCACGAACTTATTGATCGTTGGCTTAAGGCGCGCGAGGAGTTGGTGCATTCTTTCCGCGCGTTGCGCGCCCAAGAGCTGGCCTTCGCCGACAAGGATACGAACGGGGATTTCTGTGGTCTGCTCGTGGACTACTGTTCGGCGTGGCACTTCGAGGTCTGCGAGCAGCTGGTCAGGGAAGCCAAGGCTTTCGGTGACGAGAAGGCACTGAAGCTGGCCGAAGAGATCAACCCACGCATCAATGACATCACGCAGATCGCGTTGGCTTTCAACGACCATTGTGCGAAAGCTGAGTGCAAGGACACAGAGCGCTTTGCCGAAAAACTGGGCAAGCTCGGTGGCTTGCTGCATGAGCGCTTCGAACTGGAAGACTGCCTGATCGAAGTGCTGCACAACGCGCACAAGGAAGAGGGCGCGGTACAGGCCTGATGGTTGGCGTCAGTCGCCAACCCCCAGCAGTTCGATCTCGAATACCAAGGGGGTATAGGGTGGAATCAAGTCGCCTGCGCCCTCGGCCCCATAGGCTTGTGCGGATGGAATGACAAGGCGCCACTTGGCGCCGACGTGCATCTGCGGCAACGCTACCTGCCACCCCTCGATCACCGAACCCAGGCTGAACCACTGTGGCGTCTGGTTCTGGTCGAATACCGAGCCGTCCGGCAACCTGCCTACGTAGCGCACCTGCACTTTGCCACCGGCTTTCGGCTGCGCGCCACTTCCTGCCTGCAGCTCGTTGTAAAGCACGCCCTCTGGCAACTCATGCACGCCAAAACGCCCCCGCTCATTGGCCATGAAGCGTTTTTCCGCCGCTTGCTGCTTTTGCGCCTGGTCATCGCTTTCCTGTGCATCATGCTGCTGCAGCACGGCCTGCATGCGTGCCTTGTCGAGCTTCAGCGGCTGCCCTTGGTAGGCCTGGCGCAAGCCATCGACCAAGGCATCCAGTTGCAGGCCCGGCATGTCCTGGCGCAGCCGCTCGCCCAGGCTGGCCCCAAGGCTGTAGGCGAGATCGCGTTCATCACTGTCGGCCAGGGCGAGGGGCGCCAGCAGGCATAAACCTAAAACAAGAAATCGAGGCATGGTCAGTTCCTGCGCCAATGAGCGTGGAAGTATGCCAGTGTTGAATAGGTGTATTGGCTTTTTCGCGGCTTTGCGTGGGCGCGGCTTTGAGTCGCAACAGGGCAGCGGCGCGGCAAGGCTTTGTCCAGCATCTACACTTACCCGCAGCTGCAAGCTTACAACGTTGCCCAGGCATGCAACGCGGCGTAACTATTACGGTCAACATGCCCTAGCGGCGGTAGCAGCAGAAGCATAGTATGAGCCGCACTCTCGTCAGCCAGGAGGTAAACCATGTCGGCCAAAAAGAAGCCAGTAAGTACGCCGTTACACCTGCTCCAGCAACTTTCGGGTAGCTTGCTCGAACATTTGGAAGAAGCCTGCTCGCAAGCGCTGGCTGATGCGGAAAAACTGCTGGCAAAGTTGGAAAAGCAGCGTGGCAAAGCGCAGGAAAAACTGCACAACGCTCGCTTGAAACTGCAAGGTGCAGCCAAGGCCGGTAAAGCCAAGGCACAGACCAAAGCGCAAAAAGCCAGCGCTGAACTTGAAGAACTGCTGGACTCCCTCAAGGAGCGTCAAACCCAGACGCGCGCCTACATTCAGCAACTCAAGCGCGATGCCCAAGACAGCATCAAGTTGGCCCAAGGTGTAGGCAAAGTGCGTGAAGCCGCGACCAAGGCCCTTGACCAGCGTGCAGCCAAAACGGCCAAGCCAGCTGTTGCCAAACCGGCGACCAAGCCAGCCGGTCGAGCCACTACCGCAGCCAAGCCAGCAGCTAAAGCCACCGCCGCCGCAAAACCTGCGCCCAAGCCAGCCGCCAAGGCCACTGC